>DASTZC010000214.1 GCA_035764505.1 Candidatus Polarisedimenticolia bacterium | reverse complement strand
GCCTCCCATCTGGCGCAGTTCCGCGGTGCCGACCGGCGCTTCCAGCTGAAGGGCAACGTCGGGGACGTGCTGGTGGTGGACGACTACGGCCACCACCCGGCCGAGATTCGCGCGACGCTCGCGGCGGCGCGGCGCGGCTGGGAGCGCCGCCTCGTGGTGGTGTTCCAGCCGCACCGCTTCTCGCGCGTCGCGGCGCTGCGCGAGGAGTTCGCGCGCTGCTTCGGCGATGCCGACGTGCTGGCGGTGACCGATATCTACCCCGCCGGTGAGGCGCCGGTGCCCGGCGTGGACGCCGATTCGCTGGCGCAGGCGATCCGCGGCGCCGGCCACGGCGATGTGACCCTGGTGAAGAGCCTCAAGGATGTTCCGGCCTTCCTGAGCGAGCGCGTGCGGCCCGGGGACCTGGTGATCACGATGGGTGCCGGATCGGTGTGGCGCGCCGGGGAAGAGTTTCTCAAGCAGAAAGGCCCGGCGGCGTGAGTGGGCGAGGCATCGCGCGCCGGCGCAGCGAACTTCATGGAGAGACGAGATTGAGCGGCGGATGGGCGGAGAAGGCCGAGGAGATCCTGGCGGCTTCCGGCGTCGAGTTCGAGAAGGACTTCCCTCTCGCCCGCGCGACCTCGGTAGGAGTGGGCGGCCCGGCCGACTACCTGCTGCGTGCCGGCGAGATCCCGCAGCTCGCCCAGGCGCTGGAGGGGCTCACCGGCGAGGGGATCCCGGTGGCCTTCCTGGGCGCCGGATCCAACTTAATGGTGGCTGATTCCGGCTACCGGGGCGTGGTGGTGAGCCTCGCCGATCTTCCCGACGAGGCGATGGTCGAAGACGAGGAGCGCATCCGGGTCGGAGCCGGCGCCCGCCTCCCCGTCCTGGTGAACCGCCTGACCCGGCTCGGGCTTTCCGGCCTGGAGTGGGCGGAAGGGATTCCCGGCAGCCTCGGGGGGTCGATCCGGATGAATGCCGGGGCTTTCAAGGATTCGATGCAGAGCAGCGTGCGCGAGGTGACGCTGCTGGATCGCCACGGGCGGGTGGAGCGCCGGACGGTGGGCGCCGCCGATTTCGCCTACCGCAGCGCCCCCTTCATCGGGGAGCGCGCCGTGGTGGAGGCGGTGCTGCAGCTGGCGCGGCGCGCGCCGGAGGAGATCGAGCAGATCCTGCGGCCGATCCGCGAGCACCGGCGGCGCACTCAGCCGCAGGGAGTGCGCAGCTCCGGGTGTGTCTGGAAGAACCCTCCCGGCTCGCACGCCGGACGCTTGATCCAGGACGCGGGCCTCAAGGGAACGCAGCGAGGCGGCGCCCGGATCTCGGAGATCCACGGGAACTTCATCGTCAACACCGGCGGCGCCACTTTCGCGGACGTGATGGGGCTCGCCGACCTGATCCGCCAGACTGTGCTCAAGACGGCCGGCATCGAGCTGGAGATGGAAGTGGTGGTCTGGTCGTGAAGAACGTCATCGTCCCCTCGCCCGAGGAGCGCTTCCTGCGCCTGTCGCGCAACGAGCAGGTGCGCAAGCGGCGCCGCAACCAGTCGCTGCTGCGCGGCGCGACCTGGGCGGGGGTCCACCTCGGCTCGCTGGCGGTGGTCGGCCTGGCGGGCTGGGGGGCCTACCACTACCTCACCCACTCGCAGCGCTTCGCGGTGCGCCGCGTCCTGATCTCCGGCTCTCCCTCGGCCCCGAAGGCGCAGCTGCAGTCGGTGACGCAACGGGCCATCGGCGAGAACATCTTCGCGGCCGACCTGCAGGGGCTGCAGGGGCAGATGGAATCGCAGAGCTGGATCAAGGTGGCCACCGTGAAGCGGCGCATCCCCGACGCGCTTCTCATCCAGGTCGAGGAGCGCGTGCCCGAGGTGCTGGTGCGCATCGGCAGCACTCTCTACCTGGCCGACGGAGAAGGGGTCCTGCTGGATCGCTTCGGGCCGCGCTACGCCGATTACGACTTCCCCATCCTCACGGGGCTGGATCGCGCCGGGCGCGAGACCCTGAAGCACAAGATCGCGCTGGGCGCGGCCTTCGTGAACTCCCTGTACCGGGCCCGCCCGGAGCTCGCGGACCAGGTCTCGCAGGTGGATGTGGGACGGGACGATTTCCTCGAGGTGCGGCTCAACGACGGCTCGGCGCCGCTGCGCGTCAGCCCGGACGCTTTCGTGCTGAACCTGGACAACTATCTCGCCGTGAGGAACTACCTCGCGGCCAATTATGGAGCGATGGAATACGTGGACCTCAGGTGGAAGGATCGCATCACCGTCCTGCCCGCGGCACAGAGGAGCACCCAGCATGGGTCGAAGTAGCAGGCACATCGTCGGTCTGGACATCGGCACGACCAAGGTGAGCGTCACCGTGGCCGAGCCGAACGAGCATGGGGGTCTGGATATCGTCGGGTTCGGCACCTGCCCCTCCAAGGGCCTGCGCAAAGGCGTCGTCATCAACCTGGACGCCACGGTCGACTCGATCAAGTCGGCGGTCGAGGAGGCGGAGCTGATGGCGGGCGTGGCGATCGAGAAGTCGTTCGTCGGCATCGCCGGCGGACACGTGCGGGGCTTCAACAGCCGCGGCGTCGTGACCATCGCCTCGAAGAACCACGAGGTGGCGCGGGCCGACGTGGCGCGCGTGCTCAACGCCGCCAAGGCGGTGTCGATTCCGCCCGACCGCGAGATCTTCCACGTGCTGCCGCAGGAGTTCATCGTCGACGACCAGGACGGCATCGGGGACCCGGTGGGGATGACCGGCACCCGGCTGGAGGCCAACGTCTACATCGTCACCGGCTCGATTTCGGCGGTGCAGAACATCGTGAACTGCGTGAACCGGGCCGGCATCGAGGTGGAGGACACGGTGCTGGAGCAGCTGGCCGCCTCCGAGGCCACCATCACGCCGGACGAGAAGGACATGGGGGTGGCGCTGGTCGACATCGGAGGCGGGACCACCGACCTGGCCCTCCTGGAGCGCGGGGCGATCCGGCACATCAGCATCTTGCCGACGGGCGGGGACCACTTCACCAACGACATCGCCGTGGGGCTGCGGACTCCCGTCCCTGAGGCGGAGCGGATCAAGAAGAAATATGGCTGCGCGGTCCCGGGACTGGTGAGCGAGGAGGACACCATCGAGGTCCCGAGCGTGGGCGGCCGGAAGTCCAGGGTCCTGTCGCGGCAGATCCTCTGCGAGATCATCCAGCCGCGGGCGGAGGAGATCTTCACGCTGATCAACGAGGAGATCGTCCGCGCGGGCTTCGACAAGTCGATCAACGCCGGCGCCGTCCTGACCGGGGGAGGCTCGATCATGGAAGGGATCCCCGAGATCGCCGAGGACGTGCTGGACATGCCCGTGCGCCGGGCGGCCCCGTCGAACGTGGCGGGGCTCACCGACGGCGTGAACAGCCCGCTGTTCAGCACGCCGGTCGGGCTGGTGCTGTACGGCCTGCGCCACCGCACGCGGCGCGTGGAGGTGCAGCCGCCCACCAATCCCTTCTTTTTCGCCCGCATGGGCGGACGCATGAAGACCTGGATCCAGGAGCTGTTCTGATGAGAAGAAGCGGCCTTCCCAAGAGGCCAGTCCAGAGCCGCCTGCCGGGCATCGAGTCCCGGGAGGCCAACCGATCAGGGGGAGAGTCGATGATTCACATGGACGAGACCGAGGACAAGAAGCCCACGCTGGCCTTTGCGGAGGCCAAGGACGTGGGGGCCAACATCAAGGTCGTGGGCGTCGGCGGGGGCGGCGGCAACGCCGTCAACCGGATGATCGCCAACGGACTGCAGGGGGTGGAGTTCATCGCCGCCAACACCGACTGCCAGGCGCTGCGCAGCGCCCGGGCGTCGCTGCGGCTGCAGATCGGCTCCAAGCTGACCAAGGGGCTGGGCGCCGGCGCCAACCCCGACGTGGGGCGCAACGCCGCCCTGGAAGACTCCGAGAAGATCCTGGAGCTGCTCAGCGGCGCCGACATGGTTTTCATCACGGCGGGCCTCGGCGGCGGCACCGGAACCGGCGCGACCCCGATCATCGCGAACCTCGCCCAGGAGCTGGGAGCCCTCGTGGTGGCGGTGGTGACCAAGCCGTTCGCGTTCGAAGGGAAGAAGCGCCGCGAGCAGGCCGAGCTGGGGCTGCGCGAGCTGCAGGACTGCGTCGACACCGTGATCGCCATTCCCAACGAGAAGCTGCTGGCGACGGTCGACAAGAAGATGGCCCTCTCGGCCGCCTTCCAGTACGCCGACGACATCCTGCGCCAGGCGGTGCAGGGGATCTCCGACCTGATCACCATCCCCGGCGAGATCAACCTCGACTTCGCCGATGTGAAGACGATCATGTCGGGCATGGGGATGGCGCTGATGGGCACCGGCATCGCGCGCGGCGAGAACCGCGCCATGGAAGCCTCCCAGAAGGCAATCTCCTCGCCGCTGCTGGAGGACGCCGCCATCGACGGTGCCAAGGGGATCCTGATCAACATCACCGGCGGCCCCGATATGACGCTGCACGAGGTCTCCGAGGCCTCGACGCTGGTGCAGAAGACGGCCGACCCGGAGGCCAACATCATCTTCGGGACGGTCATCGACCCCAACATGGCCGACGAGATGAAGGTGACGGTCATCGCCACCGGCTTCAAGGACACGGCGGCGATGCCGGTCAGCCGCGGGCGCGAAGCGTTCCCGGCGCGCGATCGCGACCGCGGAGGGTTCGAGCACCGCATCTCCGACACGCCGGCCTTCCTGCGCAAGCAGCAGCGTGAGCAGGCGGCCTCCTTCGTTCCGGCCGAGGAGACGGTGGCCCAGCCCGCCTACGCCTCGCTGCAGGATGAGCTCGACATCCCGACCTTCCTGCGCAAGCAGATGGATTAGGGGTAGACAGCCAATCAACGTCTTGCGTGGAGGATGACGGGCGCATAGAATGAGCGCCAACGTCTCGCGGGCGCTCGCCGCGAGGGCAGGCCATCGTCAACAAGGGGTGGAGCGGACCCTGCAAAACCTCTACCGAATCCTCGTGGTGGACGACGAGCCGGAGAACGTGCGCCGCCTCAGCGACCTTCTGCGGCGCGACAGCTTCGTGGTCAGCACCGCGGCCGACGGCCGCGAGGCGCTCGAGCTGGCCCGCCGAGAGACCCCCGACCTCATCCTCCTGGACCGCGCCCTGCCGACGCTCTCGGGCGACGCCGTGGCGCGCGAGCTGAAGCAGGACAGCCACCTGGGGATGATTCCGATCATCATGCTGACGAACGGCAACGGGATTCCCGGCCCCGCCGAGCTGCTGGAGCAGGAAGCCGATGATCTCATCTCGGATCCGACCAACTTCCAGGAAGTGCGCTCCCGCATCCGCACCATGCTCAAGAAGCGGGACGTCTACCTGCAGCTGGAGCAGGCCAACCAGGAGCTGAAGGCGGCGAACTCCCGCCTGCAGCAGCTGCTGGTGCACGACGAGAAGACGGCGCTGCTGAACTACCGGGCCTTCCACCAGCGGCTGCAGGAGGAGTTCCGCCGCGCCCGGCGCTACCGGCAGTACCTGTCGCTGATGATGCTGGACCTGGACCAGTACAAGGCGGTGAACGATCGCCACGGCCACGTGAGCGGCGACGAGGTGCTGCGCGAGTTCGGGGCCATCCTGGCGCGCAGCACGCGCGACACCGACCTGGTGGCGCGCTACGGCGGCGACGAGTTCGTCGTGCTCCTGCCGGCCACGGCGGGACCGCCGGCCTTCAAGCTGGCGGAGCGCATCCGCCTGGCGATGGAGTCGAAGATCTTCGTCTTTGGGGACGAGATGGTGAGCGTCACCTCGAGCCAGGGAATCGCCACCTTCCCGGTGAACCCGGGGATTGCCGGCCACGAGGACCTGATCCGCGAGGCCGACCGGGCGCTCTACCGCGCCAAGGAGGCCGGGAGGAACCGCTCCGTGCTCGATCCGCGATCGATCCGGGGACGGGACGAATGAGGCCGCGCCGGGGAATCCTGGTCATTCTGGCGGCCGCCTTGATGGCGGTCCCGATCTTCCCGGCCCCGGAGCAGGCTCCCCGGGGCGCCATCGGCTACGGGGCCGGCAAGGTGGTGAAACCCGAATTCAAGGAGCTGGTGCAGAAATCGGACCTCATCGTGCGAGGCAAGGTGCTGGAGGTGGGCGGGATTTCCCATGCCGGCCCTTCCGGGAAGCAGCCGAAAACGAAGCGCTACACCTACTGGGAGAGCAGCTACGCCGTTCTGCAGGTCGAGGAGACGCTCAAGGGAAAGGCGGGCGCCGGCAAGATCAAGATCGCCTACAAGTCCGACCTGGAAGGGGACCTGACGCAGTACCAGGCCGGCAAGAGCTACGTCGTGTTCCTCATGAACCCGAGGAAGTTCCCCGACAAGTACACTACCGCCGGGTACCATTTCGGCGAGTACCGCATCAACGACAAAGGGAAAGCCGAGCGGGTGAACGACCCTTCCGAGATCAGCAAGCCGGTTCCCGTCCTGGTGGACAACATCCACAAAGCGATGGGACTCAAGCCGGCAGAAGCTTCATGACACCCTTACTTCTTTTCAGCCTGCGGCGGTGCCCGGAGCCGTGCGGGAAGAAAGAATTCCGGCCAGCGATCGGCGTGTCGTGGCTGGCAAGGCCAGCAGGAGCACCGCCGCGCAGGCCGCCAGCATGAGCACCACGCCGGCGGCGTGAGTCGTTCCGGCAATCCGCCGCACCGCGTCCTCGCCCAGAAGTCCCCACTGATAGAAAAGGTGGTTCCAGTCGTTCTCCCCTCCGCCCACCAGGGGGAGCTTTAGCTCCCGCGCATCGGCCATGTAGACCGAAATTCCCAGGAAGTTCTCCCCGAACCACCAGCCGCAAAGCGCCGCGCCGAACGGGCTCTCCTTGCGCAAGAGCAGGTGCGCTCCCGCGCCAACCGGAATCGCCAGCTGGAGGAGGGTCCCACCCAGGAAATGCAACGTCTCTCCGAAGGGGAGCAGGAAGATGTGGCCTGCTTCGTGGAAGGCGAGGTTCACCCAGTCGAGGAAGATCCAGGGCTGGGGGCGCGCCGCGAGAAAGAGGCTCCCGATGAGCAGGACCAGACCGCCCCCCAGCTTGACCCAGTGCACCCCTTCCGCCGGCGCCAACGAATCCGGACCCGTTCTCATGAGGAGGAAGATGGGATCCGCCGGACCGGCGGTCAAGGCGCCAGGCGGGCTGGAGGATCAAATCGCGCCGGCGCTCCGGCGGCGTGATTCGGGCTTCGGAGGGAGCGGACGAAAGGCCCGTTCGGGATAGGGACACAGCCGCCGAAGCCCGCAGTCTTCACAGCGCGGCGCGCGCGCATGGCAAATCTTCCTGCCGTGCAGGATCAGCTGCAGGGAGGCGACCGACCAGCGATCCTGCGGTAGCAGCGCCATCAGGTCGAATTCGACCTTGACGGGGTCTTCGTGGCGAGTCAGCTCGAGGCGGCGGGCCAGCCTGCCGACGTGCGTGTCCACGGTGATTCCCGGAATGCCGAAAGCATTGCCCAGGACGACATTGGCCGTCTTCCTGCCCACTCCGGGAAGCTTCACCAGCTCCTCCAGGCTGTTCGGGACCTTCCCACCGTGCCGCTCCAGGATTGCCTGGCAGCAGGCCTTGATGTTCCTGGCTTTCATGCGGAAGAAGCCGGTGGAGCGTATGGCCGATTCGAGCTGCCTCAAATCGGCGCGTGCGAAGGCCGCGGCGTCTTTCCAGCGCCGGAACAGCTCGGGAGTGACCATGTTGACGCGCGCGTCGGTGCACTGCGCGGAAAGAATGGTGGCGATGAGAAGCTGGAGAGGACTCCCGTGGCGCAGGGCGCACTCCGCCTCCGGGTAGAGGTGCTGTAACTCGGCGACGATGCCGCGCGCGCGCTCGGCGGCGGGGACAGGCCTTTTTCTCCGCTTCATGGCGGCGCAGCTTATCATTTCCGCGCCAGGAGGCGAGGGAAAGCCGGCATTCCCGGCGCAGGACACCGTTTTTCCTGTGATATAAGACTGCTGAAGGAGTCGCCTTGGATCATTGGGAAACCGAGATCAAGGTTCACGTGACCCGGCCGACACACCTTAAAAAGCGTCTCCGTGCCCTCGGAGCAACCCTCGTCCAGCGGCGCCATTTCGAGGAAAACGAAATACTCGATTTCAAGGACGGCCGGATCCGGAAAGCACGCTCCCTGGTTCGCCTGCGCAGGGCGGAAGGAGCGGGCTACCTGGCCTTCAAAGGTCCCAAGACCGTTCGAAACGGCTTCAAATCACGCCGCGAGATAGAAATCAGCCTCGCCAATCCGGACGCCCTCCGAGAGATCCTCAGGGCCGTGGGCCTCGAGACGACTTATCGTTATGAGAAATATCGAACCGTCTTCAGGATGGGCCGCACCCTGATCACGCTCGATGAGACCCCTATAGGTGTCTACGCAGAAGTTGAAGGGTCTCCTACAGCCATTCGACGCATGGCTACCCGCCTCGGCTTCGAGCCAAAACAATTTATAACCGCAACTTACTTCGACCTCCACAAGAGATACCTTCGCGAAAATCGACTTGCAACGAGACATATGCGATTCAATATTGCCAGAAGTAGCAGACCATAGCTGCCTATGGGTATTTTCTGAAGCCTTTATCAGAATCGAGCCGGGTTGTCAGGCCTTTTGGAGAATGTCGTCCCGCCGACCTTGCGAGTCCCATTTAATGCAGGAGGAGACATGAAAGCTATGGTGCTTGCCGCCGGCTTCGGGGAGAGGATGAAGCCCCTCACCTGGAATCGCGCCAAACCGGTTCTCCCCCTCATGAACCGACCCTCCATCCTCCACCTGCTCGAGCACCTTGCCCGTTGTGACGTATCGGAAGTCGGAATCAACCTTCACTATCGGCCCGAAACGATTCGACAGCTGACTCCGAGCATCCAGGCCCTCGGGTTGCGGGTGAGCTTCCTGGAAGAGCGGGAGATCCTGGGCACGGGGGGAGGGCTGAAGAATTTCGAGCCGATCTTGCGAAATGGAACGCTGGTCATGGTGAACTCCGACTTCGTCACCGACTGCCCGATACCCATCGCGCTGGACCAGCATCGCCGCAGCGGAGCCCTGGCAACCCTGATCCTTGCCCCCTACCGCGAGGGAACCGAGTATGGCGCCGTCGAGATGGATCCCTCGGGCCGAATCGTCCGGATTGCTGGGCGGCCGGGCCCTGAATCGGGGCAGCCTCGCTACCACTTCACCGGAATTCACCTGATCGAGCCGGCGGTTTTCGACGAGATTCCGCCGCGCGTGAAAAGCGAGATCAATCGCGAGGTCTATCCGAAGCTGATCGAGCGTGGGGAGCTGATCGCGGGATACCTCCATGAAGGATTCTGGCGCGAGCTGGGCACCCCGCAGCGTTACCTCGATGGCTCGCTCGATCTCCTCGATCGCGGCGATCTTCCATGTCTTCAAAAGCTTCGCATTCGTGAAGGGGTGTACAGTGCCACCCCTATCAAGTCACTTTCGGGTCGGATCGAGCCCGGACTGCTGGCAGGCGAGCGAGTGGTCATGGAGGCAGGAAGCGGCACCTCCCAGGTCATCCTCGGCGACAGGGTCCAGCTGGGCCGGGGTTCCAGGCTGCGCCGGGTCGTCGCCTGGGACGATGCCGAGATCGGCGCCGACGCGGTGCTCGACGAGTGCATCCTCGCCGAAAAGGCGCGCGTCCCGAAGGGGGTCCGGCTCTCCCGGAGAATTGTGATGGACCGCTCCGCCTATCAGGGAGAGACCAAGGGACTCGAAAGCCTGGAAGGTCTCCTGGTCGCCTCGTTTTGATGGCGCAGCCGGCGGTCGAGAAGATTCTGCGGGAGCACTTCCCTCCCGGCACGACGATCGAAGCCCTCAAAGGAGATGCTTCCACCCGCCGCTTCTTCCGGCTTCGCCCCCCCGCGGGTCCCGCCAGGATTCTGATGCTCTATCCCGAGGCGATTGTCTGGGATGGATCGCCTTTGGCGGAGAGCTACCGGCACCTTGAGATGATCGGGGTGCCGGTGGCGAAGATCGAGCTGGCCCTGCCCGAGGAAGGGGCGATCCTGATGGAGGATCTCGGAGACCTGACGCTGCAGAAAGCTCTGGAGGACGATCCCTCGCTCGATCGGCGAGCTCTCTATCACGACGCGATCAATTTCATCGTTCTCCTGCAGGAACGCGGCACCCGCGAGCTGCCGCCCGATTCGCCCGCCGCCCGCACTGCCCTCGACGGAGAGAAATTCCTCTGGGAGCTGGAGCACTTCTATCGTCACTTCGTTCTGGGGTACCGGCAGGCTCGACCCGCCCCCGCCGAGGAAGCCGCATTTCGCAGCTTCTTCGGCTGGCTCGCCGCCTCCCTCGACGGCGTGACCCGCGTCTTGTGCCATCGCGATTACCAGTCGCGCAATCTGATGCTCACCCCCGCCGGATTGCGCGTGATCGACTACCAGGACGCGCGCATGGGGCCGGCCAGCTACGACCTCGCTTCCCTGCTGCGCGACTCGTCGCTGGATCTCGAGGAGGATTTCCGGGAGGAGGGGATCCGCTACTTCCTGTCGCGCCGCCCGGACCTGGCGCCCGAGGAGTTTCGTGCCGAGCTGGAGCGCCAGGCGCTGCAGCGCAACATCAAAGACCTGGGGACCTTCGGGTACCAGGTGAGCCACGCGGGCAACCGGGGATTCGCGGATTACATCCCGCGAACGCTGCGCATGGTGCGGCAGGCGATGCTGCGCGACGCCCGCTGCCACAGCCTGTTTCCGCTGTTCGAGACGTATGTGCTCAACGCCCCGGGCGTATGAGGAGGGCCGGCGCGCCGAGCGCCGTGGAGCGGAGCAGGGAGAAGCGCAGCCGGTTGCCGGCTTCCTGGATTCCCTCCAGCAGCGCCCGCGGGGAGGCGCGAAACAGGAGGCGCCGGACCTCGCCGCCTGTCTCGCCGTGGCGGACTCTCCAGCCGACGCCGCGCCAGCGCGCTTCCTGCTCCGGCTGATCAACACTCGCATCGGTCTCCAGCGCGGCGAGCAGGAAGCCTTCCTCGATTTCCGCCAGCAGCGCGCTTTGATCCCGCTCCCCCGGCCGCAGGACCAGGTTCGTGCTGCCGGGACGCGGCAGATCGCGGTACGAAGGGCGCACCATGCGGCCCGCGGCCGTTCCGGCCTCCGCCGCGCTCTCGCTCATCAGGATGCCCGACTTGACGGCCACGCGTGGCCGCGTGGCATGCCCTTCGCCGTCGAACGGGGCGGAAGCGACCCCTTCGGGGAGGAGAGGATCGTCGATCAAATCCACTGCCTCGGAAGCGACGCGCCGGAATCCCCCGCCCGGCTGATCCTCGGTTTCGGCGCGCGGCAGCTCGCGCTCCAGCCAGCGGATCAGCGACGCCGCCGCCGGCGGCTCGAGGAGCAGGTCGCCGCATGCCACTTCCTCCTCGCGCGCCTCGGCGAGGCCGGAGAGCCGCTGAGCCTCTTCCCGCAGATCGGCCTCGCGCATGCCGCATCCGACCCGCTCCGCCTGCAGGGTCCATCCTCCCGGCTGGGCAATCGTCAGGGTCGCCATCGCCAGGGTCCGGGTGAAGCAGGCCTTCACTCCGCGGCTGTTGGCCACGGCGACTCGAGTGATGCCGTCGCGGAAAGAGGCCATGGGCCGCGGTGCGGCGGCGCGGAAGGAAGTCTCGAGGACGCGCTCCAGGGACCGGCGCTTCTGCTCCGGCTCGCGTGCCAGGACCGCCTCGTCGACGACTCCCGGCACCCGGGCAAAGGCCTGCTCGGGCCGCGGCGCCGGGGACCATCCGCCGCGCGAGTCCTCCTGCTGCTTCAAGGCGGCAACGGCGGCGCGCGTCAGGCGTCCGGCCGTCTCGTCGTTGCGCCACGAGGCGAAGGCGTGGCCGAATCTTCCCACGTCGTCGAACACCCGCAAGGCAGCCCCCCGCTCGCTGCCTCCGGAGAGTGTGGCGAAGCCGTGCTGCAGGAGAATGCCGGTGGAGGAGCTCGTCTTCAAATAGACCTCGGCCTCGCGCGCGCCCGCCAGGAGCGCCTGCTCGACCAGCGCCTCGGCCCACTCCAGATCCCGCGGCTCGCCGGCGAGAAACGCGGACAGCTTCGATTCGCGCCCGGCTTCCTTCTGAATCATCCTGCGCGCCTCCGGCGCGGGAGGATATCATGCACTTCGCCCGTCGGGAGCAGGTGTTGCGCTCATGACCGGGCCCTTCGAGGAGATGATCGCCGCGCATGACCTTCCCGGGCAGGACCGTGTCGGAAGCCCGCAAGCCGAGCCTCTCCTGGAGTCGCGACCAGCACCTGCAGGCGATCAGCTCGCGCGTCTTCGACCTTCTGGTGGTAGGAGGCGGCGCCACCGGCGCGTCGATCGCGCGCGACGCGGCGCTGCGCGGGCTGGATGTCGCCCTGGTCGAGCGCGGCGACCTGGCGGCCGGCACCTCGTCGCGCTCCACCCGCTTCATCCACGGCGGGCTGCGCTACCTGAAGACGCTGGAGTTCGGCTTCGTCCGCGAGGGACTGCGCGAGCGCGCCACGTTGATGGAGGTGGCATCGCACCTGGTTCACTCGCGGGAGTTCCTCTTTCCAGCCTACGCGTCGGGGATGGAGCGTTGGAAGCTCCGGCTCGGCATCGGCATGTACGACCTTCTCGCCGGCCGCAGCCGTCTCGGGGGGACCCGCACGCTGAGCCCCTCGGGCGCGCTGCTATTGGAGCCGACGCTGCGCGGCCGCGACCTCAAGGGAGCGGTGGTCTACCGCGACGGCGCGGCCGATGATGCCCGCCTGGTCGTCGAGACCGGGCTCGCCGCCGTCGAGGCGGGGGCGACGGTGGTACTGCATGTGGAAGTGGAGCGCATCATTCCTTCCGAGTCGGAGGCCACCGTCCTGGTCCTCAGGGATCGCCTCGGCGAAGCTTCCCTGGGAGCGCGGGCCGCGGTCGTGATCAACGCCACGGGACCGTGGGCGGGCGGTCTTCTCCATGGCGAGGAGGAGCACGGGCGCCGCGGCGGTGACTCGGCCAGCCGCCTGCGCGCCAGCCGGGGATCGCACCTCGTCGTGGCTCGAGAGGTCCTGCCGGTGGCGCGCGTCGTGGTGATGCCGTCGCGCTCCGATGGACGTCTTCTCTTCGCAGTCCCGGCGGGCGATTTCACCTATCTCGGGACCACGGAGGTGGACCACACCGGCCCCCTCGAGCCGGTGAAGGCCGCCGCCTCGGAGGTCGACTACATCCTCGGTGTGGCCGCCGAGATCTTCGAAGCCCCGTCTCTCACGCGCGACAAGGTGCTATGCACCTGGGCCGGCATCCGGCCCCTGGTGGAGCGTCCCGACACGCCGACCGGATCGCTGTCGCGCGATTTCCGCATCGTGCAGGAAGCTCCCGGCGTCGTGACGGTGGTGGGCGGCAAGCTCACCTCGTGCCGGCGCATGGCGCAGGCGACCGTCGACCTGGCCAGCGGCGTCTTCTTCTCCAGGACAGGCCGGCGCAGCGATCCCTGTATCACGACCTGGAAGCTGTTTCCGGGATCGGAGCAGAAGCTGGCCGAGGAAGACGCCGAGTTCACACCCCACACCACTCCCGAGGTGGTGCGGCACCTGCGCGCCACCTACGGCGGCCGCGCCGCACGGATCCTGGGCCGCATCGAGGAATCGGCGGCGCTCGGCACCCCTTTCGCCGCCGGCTGCCCGGCGACTCCGGCCGAGGTGATCCATGCCGTGGAGCACGAAGGAGCGGTGCGCCTGGCGGATCTCCTCTTCCGGCGGCTGCATCCCCTGATGATGGAGGCGCGCATGCGCTCCCCGCAGGGCAAGGCAATCGCGGAGGGGGCCTCGCGCATCATGGCAGCTTACCTGGGTTGGACGGAAGAGAAGCGGTTCAAGGAGCTGGCGGACGCGGCGCGGGAATGGGAGAGGGATTTCTCGGTGCCGCCGGCCCGCTGAGCGGCCAGCGCCGCGGCCGCCCGAGCCGACAGGATTGCCAGACGCCGCGGCCCATGGGCCTCTCCCATCCACGAAGCGCCGCCTACCCTCGTGGCTACGCAAGCAGGACGCAACGCCGCAAGCCGGGGCCGACAGCATCGCGCTGTCGCCGTTGATGCCCGGCGGCCGTTAACCCGGACGCACGGCGAGGGAGCTAATCAGGATCGTGGGCAATCCCGCCGCCACCGGCAGCTGCTGGCCGTCCTTGCCGCACGAGCCGGTCCCGTCTCCGAACGAGAGATCCGAGCCGACACGCGCCACGGCCCGCAGCGCCACGAGGCCGTTCCCCGCGAGCGTGAAGGGGCGCAGCGGCGCCGTCAGATGGCCCGATTCGATCAGCCGCCCCGAGGAGGCGCGGAACCGGAAATCCCCGGTGGCGGGATCCATTCTTCCTCCCTCGAGCCGGCTCACCAGGATGCCGTGCGGCGTCTCCCGGAGGATTGCCTCGGGATCCTCATCCCCAGCCATCAGGAAGGCGTTCGACATCCGCGGCAGCGGCGAGTCGCGGTACGATTCGCGGCGTCCGCTTCCCGTGCTGCCCCCGCCCAGGATCGCTCCATGGATCCGATCCGCCAGGAAAGCTTTCAATACTCCGCGCGCGATCAGAACGATGCCGCGCGCCGGCGAGCCTTCGTCATCGAAATCGTAGCTCCCTTCCAGCCCCGGCTGGGTGGCATCGTCCATGGCCGAGACGAACGGCGCGGCCACCCGCTCTCCGAGGAGCGCCCGAAACGGTGAAGCGCCGCGCAGCACCAGGTCCGCTTCCAGCGAATGCCCGCAGGCCTCGTGGAAGAAGACGCCGCCAGTTCCCGCCGCCAGGAGAACCGGGAACTCCCCCTCGGGAGCTTCCCGCGCCTCGCGCCGGCCGGCCACCCGCTCCTCCAGCTCGCGGCCCAGGCGCGCGGCGGGCTGCGATTCGACCAGTTTCGCGAAGCTCGACGCTCCCAAGCCGGCGGACAGGCCTTCCCCTGCGTCGCCGATCCGGCAGCTGACGATCGATCGCGAGCTGCCGCTCTGCCGGAGAGAGCCCCCGGGAAGGCAGACGCAGGTTTGGCGCAAGCCAATCTCCAGACTGACGGAGAGCTGCGTCTCGTCCAGTCCGAGCGACAAGAGCCGCTCGCGCATCGCCTCCAGGAAGGAAGCGAGGCCCGCCTCATCGAGTCCGTCCGCCTCGCCGGAAGACGCCGGCGCTTCGGAAGGAAGGCTGCCGCTCTTCCGGCCGCAGGCATCCAGGATTGCTTCATGGGACAGACCCTCGCGAGCGTCGAGCTTTTGGGAGCCCCCGTCCACGACGCGCAGGCAGAAGCCTTCGCGCATTCCCGAGCTGATGCGGGTGCCGCCCTGGTGGTCCCAGGTGGCGCGCAGGCTGCGCGCCCGCTCGAGGAAGAGGTCCGCCCAGGCGCCGCGGGCGAGGCGGGGCGCTTCGACCGCCCGGCCGAGGAACTGCGCATCGAACGGAAACGAGGCTGAGATCATCGGGTGGCCAGATTCTAGGAAGGGGGCCGCGGGGCGTCAACCTGCCGCGAATCCGTTGATGCCTCCGGATCCCTCTGGTAGCATCGCGTGCATGCCCGGCAGACCCGGCGGACCGGCAGACTCCCATTTCATCCGGAGGAGGCCCATGACCCATGCCCGGCTTCGACGCATCACCACGGCCGTTGTGGCGCTTCTCGCCGGCGCCGCGCCGCTGCTCGCCGCCAACGACTATCAGATCGATCTGGTGATCGATCCCGCCAAGGGAACGCTGCACGGCACCGAGAAAGTCACCTATCGCAACGAGACCGAAGCACCGCTCGACACCGTCTTCCTGGAGGCTCCCGCGCTGCCCGCGGCCGCCGGAGCCGCGGCCGCCGAGCGCTGGAAGATTCTTTCGCTCGTCGACTCGAAAGGAGGACGCGCGGCCCCGGAATGGAAGCCGGAGGAGCAGGCTTACGCCGTCCGCCTACCCTCACCCCTGGGCCCCGGCTTCAAGACGGTCTTCACCGTGGAGTACGAGCGCCCGATCGACACCGCCGACATGGCGCCGGGTTATCTCGATCTCAACGATCGCGGCGCCTCGAGCTGGTTTCCGAAGTTCCGTGCCTACCGGGCCGGCTCTTTGGGATCGGACGACCTCAAGGACGTCACGGTGAACGTCGGCGCGCCGCCCGGCTGGACCGTCGCCGGCAGCGGCGCCGCGGCGCCGGGCAAGGGCGGCGGCCGGACGACCCTGACCGCCAAATCGACGCGCAACTTCGCGCTTGCCGCCGGTGAAAAGCTGAAGCCGCTGCGCGGCAGCGCCGGCACGATTCCCGTCCTCGTCGTCGCACCGGAGGGAAAAGACGCCTGGTCGCGGCAGGCGCTCGCCGAGACGACCGAGGCAATCACTTTCTACCAGGGTTTTCTCGGCGCCTTTCCGCCGGCCCAGGTCACCGTCCTTCCCGCCGCGCCGTTCCAGGTGAAAGGGGAATCCTCCAGCCAGGTGATCTATGCGCCCGCGGGCGAGGCGGCGCTGCGCGACGCCGTCGCGCTGCAGGCGGCGCGCCTGATCTGGGGCTGGAGCGTCGGGGATCCATCGGATGCCACTCCTTTTGTCTCCGACGGCATGTCGATCTGGTGCCAGCAGAACTATCTGGCCAAGAAGAACCAGACCGATCTGCACACCCAGTACCTGCGATCCGGCATCAACGACACCTACCTCGCCGGAGTCCTGCGCGGCGTCGACACGACGCTCATGCGCGCCCGGGCCGACCGGTCGAAAGGAGAAACGGGCATGGACCGCGCCATCGCGCAGGCCAAAGCCGGCGCGGTGATGCACATGCTGGGAGGCATCCTGGGCGAGGAAAAGCTGCAGGAAGTCGCGCGCGGCATTCTGAAGACGACCCGGCAGGGGTTCGTGACCGATCGCGATTTTCAGAAGGCGGCGCAGGCGGCGAGTACGGCCCGGCTGGACGGCTTCTTCGATCAGTGGCTGCGGACCAAGGACCATCTGGACTACTACATGAGCCGGGTGCGCGGCGCCAAGGCCGGAGAGGGGTACGAAGCGCGCGCCGACGTCTACAAGACCGGTTCGGCCGCCATGCCGGTCGAGGTGGTGGCGACCGATCTGAGCGGCACGAAGGTCCGCGCCATCTTTCCCGCCGATCGCACCTCGGGGGAGATCGTCATTCCCCTGAAGGCGCCGCTCGCCTCGATGGCCCTCGATCCGCTGCAGCGCCTGCCGCTGATCGCGCGCATCGGTCCGGCCGGCCGCTCCGATCTGGCGGAAAGCCTCATGGTGGAGGGGAAGCTGCTGCGCGCCGACGAGCAGATCGATCAGGCGCTGGGCGACGATCCCGACAACCCACGGGCCTGGTTCCTGAAGGGGCGCCTCCTGAAGGAGCGGGGAGACTGGAGCGGGGCGCTTTTGGCCTGGGACAAGGTATCGCGCATGCAAATCCCGCAAGACGACCCCGCGAGGATCTGGTCGCAGCTCTGGACCGCACGGGTCTACGACCTGCAGGGCAAGCGCACCGAGGCGGTCTCCATCTACACCGCCTTGTCTTCCCTGCCCGACGCGCGCGGATCGCAAGCGGCCGCGGCGGCGGGCGCCAAGGCTCCCTTCACCGACTCCTGGCCGCCGCTGGTCCCCTAGCCCTCCTGCCTCTCTTGACAGCGCCGCGCGCGGGTGTGGTAGATTGCCCGCCGGATTTGGAAAGCTCATAGGCGAAAGGAAGAGCAGGAAAAACTAGGGAAAGCGGTGCAAATCCGCTGCGGCCCCGCCACTGTGAGCGAGGACGAAGCCCGTCGGCATCCCACTGGGGAAACCTGGGAAGGGGACGGGCCGAGGATGATTCGCGAGCCAGGAGACCTGCCTATGGGACGACGGGATCCCCCCTCGTAGGGAGGGGTAGGATCACCACCGACCCCCTCTCTTCCAACCTGCACCAGCGCTCCGCCGACTGAGCCTTCCCCCACGGGTGCGTCGCACCCAGGAGAAGGCAAACGTGTCGCCGCCTCGTCTCACGCGCCGCCGCATCGTCGTGGTCCTCGCCCTGCTGGGCACCGCCCTGCTCGCCGGCGCCGCGGTCGCGCTGTCGATCGGATCGGCCAGCGTTCCTCTCCCTACCCTGCTGCGCGCCCTCGCCGGCGCAAGCGTCCCGCCCGAGGTGGAAACGATCCTTATCCAGGTGCGCCTGGCGCGCATCCTGCTCGCCGCGCTCACCGGCGCCGCGCTGGCCTGCGCCGGGACCGCCTTCCAGGCGGTGCTGCGCAATCCCCTGGCCGATCCCTACATCCTCGGAATCTCGGGGGGGGCCGCCGTCGGCGCCATCCTCGTTTCCCTGGGGGGCGTGGCGGGGCCGGCCTGGGCCCGTCCGGCCGCCGCCTTCGCGGGAGCCTGCCTGACGGTGCTGGCGATCCTGTCGCTGTCCCGGTCGCGCGGCGTTTCGCCTTCCACGCCGATGCTCCTGATCGGATGGATCTTCAACTCCTTCTTCCTGGCGCTGATCCTGTTCCTGGAAACCGCCGTCGATTTCTCGCGGATCCGCGGGGCGATCTTCTGGCTCGTCGGAACGCTGGCCCCGGAGCGCTACTCCGTCCTGGGAGTCCTCGCCGGCATCGTCGCCACGGGCATCGCGGCGCTCTGGCTGCTGGCGCGCGATTTCAACCTCCTTTGCGCGGGCGAGGAATCGGCGCGCACCCTGGGCTGCAACGTGGAGCGGACCCGCCTGCTCGGCATTCTCGCTGCCTCGCTGATCACGGCGTCGGTGGTTGCCTTCGGCGGATTGATCGGCTTCGTCGGGCTCATCGTCCCGCACGCCGCCCGCTACCTCTTCGGGCCGGACCATCGCCTGCTGCTGCCGGCCTCGGCGCTGCTGGGTGCCACCGGATTGGTCCTGGCGGATGCCGTGTCGCGCACCCTGCTGGCGCCGACGGAAGTGCCGGTGGGAGTCCTCACCGTCCTGGTGGGAGGCCCGATCTTCATCCTCCTGTATCGCCGGCATCGCGGGGAGGTGGCCATTGACTGAGGCGCTTGCCGCACGCGACCTGCGCTTCGGGTACGACGGGCGGAGTCCCTTGATCGAGCAGTTCTCGATGAGCCTGCCGGAGGGAAGCTTCACCGGGATCCTCGGCCCCAACGGCGCCGGCAAGACGACGCTGCTGAAGCTTCTCTCGGGAACGCTGCGTCCCGAATCGGGCAGCGTGCACCTGTTCGGCCGCTCTCTCGCCACGGTGCCGGACAGGGAGCGCGCGCAGGCCATCGCCGTGGTACCGCAAGAAGCGCGCGTGCTGTTTCCCTTCACCTGCCTGGAGATCGTCCTGATGGCCCGCTTCTCACGGCTCGGGATTCTCGGGATGGAACGCGCGGCCGACGAGGATCTGGCGCGGCGGTGTCTGGAGGAAGTCGAGATGGGCCCATCCGCCGACCGGCCGCTGAACTTGCTGAGCAGCGGCGAGCGGCAGCGGGTCCTCATCGCCCGGGCCCTGGCACAGGAGCCCCGAGTGCTCCTTCTCGATGAGCCGACGACCTATCTCGACCTGAAGCATCGGCTGAAAACCTACGACACCCTCTCCCGTCTCAACCGCGAGCGAGGCGTGACGATCCTGACGATCTCCCACGACCCGGGCCTGGTGGCGCGCGCCTGCAGGAAGATCGTCCTCCTGCATTCCGGCCGCATCCTGGTCGAAGGAACCCCCGAAGAAGTGCTGACCCCGAGCTGGATCCGATCGGCCTACGGGACCGGCGCGGAGATCGCCCGAGATCCGCGCACCGGCTCCCCCGTCGTCATTCCCTATCTCGATTCCGAACCAGGAGGTGCCCCGTGACTTCACGCCGCCGCGCGCCGCTTGCGGCCGCATGGATCTTCGCCCTGCTGATCGTCCCGGCATCGCTCGCGCAGGAACCCGCACCCCCGGAGGACGGCGCCTCCGCACCGGCCGCCGAAGGCGCCGACTCGCAAGCCGCGCAAGAAAAGAAGGAGAAGCCGGCCAAGCCTCTGGTGGAGCGGGTGCGCGTGGCGGGACGCCTCTCCGACAAGCCGGAAGAGCCCGCCAGGATCCCGGCGCACGTGACCATCTTCACGCGTGAGCAGATCCTCGCCTCGGGTGCGGCCACGGTGCAGGACTTCCTCGCCATGCACAGCGATTTCGTGGTGTTCGACGAGGTGGGCAACGGCGTGCAGGCGACCGCCGACCTGCGCGGCTTCAACACCGGCTCTCTCGCCACCTCGGCGCTGGTCATGGTGGACGGCGTGCGGTTCAACGAGCCCGATACCGACTTCGCCAGCTTCGTGCTGGTTCCCCTGTCGGAGGTCGAGCGCATCGAGGTGATCCGCGGCAGCTCGTCGGCCCTGTTCGGCGAGGGAGGCCTCGGCGGGGCGATCAACATCGTCACGCGCGACGGCGCCGACGCCTCGCCGCTCGCGGCGGCGATCTCCGGGGGCAGCTTCGGGACGCAGGACTACCGGCTCTCCTCGGGCGGGGTGCAGGGAAAGCTCGGCTATTACGGCGGCTTCGAGCGCCGCCAGTCGGAGGGGTTCCGGGACAATTCCGACGTGCGCATCTCCTGGTTCCAGGGAGGCGCCGACTACAAGCTCGACGACCGACAGTCGCTGGGAGTCGACCTGACGGCCGGGAGCAACCATCTCAACCAGCCTGGTGCTCTGACCGCCGCCGAGCTGGAGCAGGACCGCACGCAGAATCCGTTCAACGAGCACGACTTCAGCGCCACCGATCTGCTGATGCCCAGCGTGCACTACTCTCTGCGCCTCGACAACGGCTTCTCGCTCACCTCGCGGCTGTCGTATCGCGACGCCGACGACGAGGCCTTCGTCGGCGGGCGCAGCGGACTGGGCTCGAACGCCTCGGTGGACCGGAGTCAGATCGCCTGGACGGCGCAGGGGGCGCACGAGATGCAGAGGGGCGAATCGCGCAACCAGATGATCGCCGGATTCGAGATCTCCCGCGACGGGTTCGACACCGACCAGGCGCGGACCGACGCCGAGGGGACGCCGCTGCCCTCGTCGGACACCTCCCACTCCGTGTCGCAGGCCGACTCCACCCGCCGCCTGGTCGGCGTCTTCCTGCAGGACACCTGGTCTTTCAACGCCCGCTGGTCGGCGACCGCCGGCATCCGCCTCGACGAGGTTCGCCTGGAAAGCGACGGCAGCCAGGCCTTCTACGATTTCCCCCCGCCCACCTTCACGCCGGTGTTCACGCAGCGCGCCACGGGCGGCGAGCGCGACTTCTCGCAGCTGTCTCCCAAGCTGGGCATGAATTTCAACCCTTCCCGGAACGACGCCTTCTACGCCGGCTACTCGCGCGGCTTCCGCGCCCCCACCGTCATCGAGCTGTTCGCCTTCCCGATCTTCTTCTCCAACCCCGACCTCCAGCCGGTGGTGTCGGACGACTACGAAGCCGGCTGGGACCACCGCTTCGAGCACGGCGCTTCGCTGGCGGTCAATGGCTTCTGGATCGACGTGCGGGACGAGATCTTCTTCGTCATGACCGATCCTTCCTCGTTCACCGGCTCCAACCTCAACCTGCCGCGCACGCGGCGGCGCGGGGCGGTGGTCACGCTGCGCTCGCCTTTGGGCCGCGGCGTCATCGGGGAGCTCTCGGGAACCTACACCGACGCCACGTTCCGCTCGGAGTTCGCGGACGCCAACATCGGCAACCAGGTGGAATCGGGAGACCGGCTGCCGCAGATCCCGCGTCTCAAGCTCTCCGCGGGCGTCACGATTCCGATTCGCTCCTCCTGGAGCGTCGGATTGCAGGACATCTATGTCGGCAGCCAGGTTCTCACCTCCGACCTGGCGAATGTCGCCCCCGAGCTCGACCCTTACAACTTGCTCAATGCCCGCGTCAGCTATGGCTGGGATAACTGGAGCGTCTTCGCGCAGATCGACAACCTGCTCGACAGCGAGTACAGCACGCGCGGCATTTACGCGTTCAATTTCTCCAGCTTCGCCTTCGATCAGTTCTACACGCCGGCGCCGGGTCGCAACGCCTATCTGGGAATCTCCTGGAAGCTATGAGGCGCCGAAGGCGTGCGGCCCCGGCCCGATCGCGGTAGGATGCGCGGACCCCGACCTCTTTGGAGGCCCGGCGTGCGCCTGCGAAGACTGGTATTCGCGATATGGATCGCCTTTGCCCTGCTTTCTCTCCTTCCTCTTGACACGGTCGGCGCACAGGAGGAACAGACCCGGCCGGCGCGCGGCACCTGGGCCAACACCACCGACTTCTCGCTCGTCGTGACCCGCGGGAACTCCGATATCCAGACCCTCGGTCTCAAGGACACCCTTGAGTACAAGACCGCCAAAGGGCGCTCCCGGCTGCGCGTCGACGCGCTGCGGTCGGACACGAGCGATGATCCCTATTACCTGATCGAGCCGGGGCTGACCTTCGAGCCAGGGGAGACCCCCACCGGATTCACCAAGAAGGCGGTGCGGCCCGACGCGGAGCCGGACGTAAGCCGCTTCTTCGCCGAGGGGCGATACGAAGGGAACCTCCCGAAGAAGGCCACCTGGAACGCCGGCGCCAGCTGGGATCGCAACGACGATGCCGGGATTCTGAGCCGCACCATCGTCTTCGCAGGAATGGGCCACGTCTGGCGCGATCGCAAGGACCTGGAGTTCCGGACCTCCTACGGCCTGAGCTATACCGACCGCAAAGAAGAAGTCTTCGATCCGGAGAAGGAGGAGGAGTTCCTCGGCGCCCGGTTCGTGGTCGACTTCAAGGACACCTGGGGCGCCTCCACCGTCTACGATGCCGACCTCACCTCGAACCTGAGCCTGGCGGATACCTCCGACTACTTCGTCGACCTCCTGCAGGGAGTGTCGGTCGCCTTGTCCGAGCACCTGGCGCTGAGGGTCAGCCTGCAGCTCACCTACGCGAGCGAGCCGGCTCTGGAGGAGGTCGACCTCCTGCTGCGCGCCATTCTGATTGATCCGAACGGCATTCCGGGCGACGGCGACGAGTTCTTCGAGACTGTCGAAACCGGTGGCAGCGAGATCACGGTAGGCGAGGACGTTCTCCGCAAAGAGCCTCTCGATACCACCTTCCGCACTTCGCTGCAAATCAAATTCTGACGGCCGATCTCGAAAGCCCCAGTCCCTCCGGCGAGCGAACCTCCACGGCCCTGAAGCCCTCGATCACGAACTCCGGCCGGACGTCATGGGGCCGACGCCGACAATTCTTCTTCCCCTCCTGTCAAAACAGGTCCATGGCCTGGCGGGCGCCGGAATCAGGACACCCGATCCTGATCCCGAAACCGGCCAAAGCCCCGTGGCTCCGTATTTTGAAGCCGTCGAGCGAGGCCATCCCGGTCCTGCATGACAGGCACGGGCCTTGCCTTTCAGACTGTCAGGGGGTAACGACGATGCTGACAAACTGGACAGGGATCGAGGTCCTGATTGAGGCGCCGCGGTGCAGCCCGATCATCCGGTACGCGCTCCTCGCCTACACCTTCCTGAGCCTGCTGATGGCGGCGCCTGTGCCGGCCTTTGGATAGGCCATGAGCACCGGCACCGCACGCTTCCCGGGCGGCCGCGCGCCGCTCGCGGAGGGCGATCCCGAGCCTCGCAGGAGCCGGGATCGCCGCGGAGATGCCCGCGCCGACGAGCCGCTGCCGCTCCAGGAGGATCGGGACCAGCCCGAGCGGCGCGAGGCCTGCGATCCCGACCTTGGCGCCGAGGGATCCGGCCGCGACCGGGACTGAAGGCTACGACCGCGTGTCGGGATCCAGCTTCTTGCGGAGATCGGTCCGGATCTTCTCCGCCGCCGGATCGTGCGCGCCGTTGGTCGCGCCGCTCGCCGCCATGGCCGAGAGCTTCTCGGTCAGCAGCACTCCGAGCAGGTTCTCCACCAGCGACCCGCCGCCATTCTTGCCTCCTCCCATGACCACCTTCGGCACCACGTCGACCTGCGACTTCTCGATCGCCTCGGCGAAGCGCACCATCACCTGCTGAGCGAGCTGGAACTGCGGCCCGCCATAGGCCTGCACCTGCTCGTCGATCGCCAGGGCCTGGGCGACCCCGACGCGGGCGGCGCGCTCGGCGTCGGCCTCCGCCAGCACCCGGATCTTCTTGGCCTCGCCCTCTCCCAGCAGGCGGATCTTCTCGCCCTCCGCGCCGGCGAGGGTCTGGATCTGGGCCGCCTGCTGCTGCGCCCGGGCCAGGTCGGCCTTGCCCTGGTTGGCCTGAACCTGGATGCTGATTTCCGACTCGGTGAGGAGCTGCTGCTGGCGCGCCCGCGCCTCGGCCTCGCGCAGCTCGCGCTCCTTGCCCGCCGCGGTCTGCTGGCGGGAGTAGGTCTCCATCTGCTCGACGGCGATCTGCCGGCTGCGCAGCTGCGTCAGGATCTGCTCGATGACGCCGCCGGGCTGG
>DASTZC010000213.1 GCA_035764505.1 Candidatus Polarisedimenticolia bacterium | reverse complement strand
CGCAGGGGCGTTGAGGGTGGAAATCGAGGTCCAGGTATCCGTCGATGGATCGTAGCGCCCGCCGAAGAGAGGAGGCGAGAAGAGAGGGCTGTTCTCGCGCCAGGCCACCATTCTTCCTCCGACCCAGACGGCGCTGTGTCCGTTCAGCGACGGCGCGTCGACCGACGAAATGGAGGCCCAGGAATCGGTGGCTGGATTGTAGCGCCCGCCGGTATTGCCCCCCGGGCTGCCGCCCCAGATGATCATTTCCGAGCCCGTCCACACCGCAGTGTGACCTGTCTTCGGAGGTGGAGCGCCGACCCCGGAGGTCGGAGACCAGCTGTCGCTGAGGGCGTTGTAGCGGGCGCCCACGGGCCCGAACTGCATATTGCCCCCCCAGACAATCATCGAGTCTCCCGTCGAGACGACCGAAACGGCGTCCCGATGATCCAGCGGAGAAGCTGCGAGCGACTCCCAGACATCGAGCGCGGGGTTGTAGCGGGCCCCTGCATTCAAGAGTGAGTTCCAGACGACCATTCTCGCGCCGGCCCAGGCGCCCACGGAATCGGCTCGGGCCGCGGGAGCGGAAACCGCCGAAGTCGCGCTCCAGGTGTTGGCGACCGGATCGTACTGTCCACCCGTGGCCGTGTAATTGGAGGCCAGATCTTTTCCGCCCCAGACCACCATGCGGCTTCCGGTCCACACTGCCAGGGGACTCTGCCTCGGAGAAGGGGCGCCGTTGGTTGACATGGACGACCAGGTGTCGGTGGCGGGATCGTAGCGGCCGCCCGTGTTGAAGAGGAACGGATCGCGATCTCCTTTGCCGCCCCAGACAAGCATCAGGCTCCCGGTCCAGACAGCGGCATGGTTCGATCGAGGAAGGGGAGGATCGCCCAGGGACTGGTTGTTCCAGGAGTCGTTGAACAGGCATCCGGAGGAGGAGGTCGCGGGCGTTATCTCCGCGCTGGTGCTGTCAAACGGCCACGACGCCGCGACGGAGCTCTCGTCCAGCCCGTCCCGGACCTCTTCCCACCAGGCTTCGAACGATCGCTTGGCAACCCGATATTGGGCGGCGCGCCGCTTTCCGGGCGTGGCGTCGAGAAGGACGCTCATGAAGCAAGCATCGCGATCCTCGAGAAGGGGACCAACTTCCCTCGGTTTTCCCGGAACTCCGACCGGCCATCCCGAGGCGGCTTCGGAGGACGATTCGGCACGGTCGGCCAAAGGGAGATCGCCACGCCCGGGATATCCATCGGCTCTCTCGTGGCTTTCTTCCAGAAGCCTGCGCTCCGGACTTTCCGCTTCAGGATCGACCGTCCCCGAGACGAGCCGGGCGCGAAGCTCCTCGGCTTCTTCGACTGCGGAAGCCTGGATTCTATGGTCGGACGCGAAGAAGCTGCGGATGAGACGATCCGTAAGCGCCGGGCGGGCGAGCATCTCCCGGATCAGGGTGCGGTCGTTTCCGAGCGCGGCGTACAGCTCCCTCAGCCTCTCGGGCATCCGCGACCCGGACTCCATTCTCGCCATCTCGCGATCGAGCATCTCGCCCGTAATCGGCGACCGCCAGTAGACCTCGAGGGCGACGCTTCGTTTGAGAGCATCACGGACTTTTCTTTCCAGCAGGGGACGGGGGACAGCCAGCTCGAAGGGACGGTTTGCTCCCACTTGATGGGAGTAGTAGACGCGCTCGATTCGCTCCTGGGCCGCGATGCGCTCCTCCAGGCTGAGAGTTCGCGTGGCGGAGCTCAAGCCTGGTGCTGCGGTCGAGAGCAGAAGCAACAGTGCTGGAGGGAGAAGCTTCCGGTAGCGGTTCATACGCATCCTCCTCAAACCTCAGAGGACACTTCGACGCGCCGCGCTGCCAGTCAGTTTGGTTGGTCGAGTTCGAGAAACTTGTCGGTAAGCTACGTCGCATTTCCAAACAAGTCAACGAGAGAATATTTAAAATTTTGATTCATGCGCCATCGGGTATCGAACAGTCACCATGCGGACGACATCCCAGCGAGCCTTCTCTGCAAGCACTGATGGGTGAGAGAAACTCTCGGTAAGTTAGTCGGACGATGGGCCATTGGAGTTCCCCCACGTCAGAGGGAGGGGGAGATTTTGCGTTCGGGTCTTCACGCTGCCCCTGCCGGGAAAGCCTGGAGTTCCATGTAGGATGGTGGGCGCCATGAGCAAGAGTCTTAAGCCCCGTCAAGATCAGCGCGCTGCCGAGGCAGGCCGAAAGACTTCAGGCATGCGCTCGGATGCAGTGCGGGCGGCCAGAGTGCCAGGCAAGGCAGCGTATCTGGGGGTGGCGGTTGTAGCGGCGATTGCCAGGCTGATCTGGATGCTGGGGCTTCGTCATACACCCTACTGGCACTATCTGATGGGGGATGCCCAGAACTTCGACCAGTGGGCCCGGCAGATCCTGCAGGGGACGCAGAAGGCCGAAGTGTTCTATCAGGCGCCGTTGTATCCCTACTTCCTGGCGCTAATCTATGGAATGTTCGGACACAGCCTGGGCGTTGTGCGGTTGATTCAGGCGGTGCTCGGCATTGTCGCGTGTGTCCTGCTGTTCGACGCCGTCGCGCGGTTCTTCGAAGATCGCCGGGTCGGGCTCGTAGCGGGGCTTCTGCTTGCAATCTATCCTCCCGCGATCTACTTCGACAGCCTCCTGGTGCGCGCCTCGCTCGCGGCGTTCCTCGTCACGCTGCTCATCTGGCTTCTCTCGCGGACCTGCCGTTCGGAGCATTTCGCCAAGCTGACCTGGTTCGGCGTCGGTGTCGTCGGCGGCTCCTTGCTGCTGACGCGCGAGAACGCGGCGGCGGCGATCCCCTGCGTGCTGGCCTGGGCTTGGTGGATCGGGAAAGACCGCCGACAATCGGTCGTCGCCTGTTCGCTCGTGATGGTGGGAGTGCTTCTGGTTCTCGCCCCCGTGGCGGCTCACAACGCTTCGATTTCCGGCAGGCTGCAGATCGCCGCGGCGAGCTTCGGGCCGAACTTCTACATCGGCAATCACCGGGGCTCCGATGGCGTCTATCATCCGCTCCGGCCGGGGCGCGGACACATCGCCCTCGAGCGCAACGATGCGACCCTCATGGCGGAAGCGGCGACAGGACGCTCCCTCGATGCGGCGGAGGTATCGGACTACTGGCTGCGACGCGCGCTGGACGACATCCGCGGCGCCCCGTTTGATTGGCTGCGGCTCCTGTCCTGGAAGAGCCTGTTGTTCGTGCATCGGCTGGAGCTGGCCGACACGCAGGATATCTACAGCTATGCCGAATCGATGCCCCCATTCGGCTGGCTGCTTCAGGTGTTGAATCAGGGCTTGCTCTGGCCGCTGGCTGTCATCGGAGTCTTCGTCTCATGGCCGAAATGGCGAAGGCTTTGGGTTCTCGGCCTCCTGCTCGCGGCCTATGCCGCCAGCATCATCTTGTTCTTTGTCTTCGATCGCTTCCGGTTTCCCGCGGTGCCGCTGCTGACGGCATTCGCCGCGGCTGGCCTGGCGGGCCTTCCACAGTGCATCCGTGCCGGGCGCTGGGTTTTACCTGTCGCGCTCGCAGTCCTGATGGGAGTCGCCGCCAATTGGCCGCTGGGAAGGGTGGATGAGCTGCGCTCGACGACGGCGCTGAACCTTGGCGCGCGTCTGGCACAGGAGCCAGGTCTCGAGCAGGACGCGATCGCCGCGTACCGGCATGCGCTCGAGATCGATCGGGAACAGCCTGCGGCGCTGAACGGGCTGGGACTGCTGCTCGCGCGCCAGGGGCGGTGGAGCGAAGCCGTGCCCCTCTTCGAGCAGGCCTTGCGCCAGGATCGGTCGTTTGCCGATGCCCACTACAATCTCGGCGTGGCCTTGAACGGAATAGGCCGGCCCGATCTCGCCCGGGAGCGCTTCAAGGCGGCCATCGATGCGGATCCGATGCATGCCGACGCGCTGGCTGCCTTGGGCGCGCTGCTCACCGAGGAGAACCGGCTGCCCGAGGCGGAGCAGCTGTTGCGACAGGCCGTGCGCATCGATTCCGGACACGCCGGAGCCTGGAACAGTCTGGGCATCCTGTACGCGCGGCGCTCCGATTTCCGCTCGGCGATCGACAGCTTCGAGCGCGCCCTGGCGGCCGATCCGGGGAACGAAGCGGCGCGCCAGAACCTGGCGCGGGCTCGCGCGCAGGGCCCTCGCTGATCGAGGCAACCGGCGTCTGCTCGAAGAATGAGCGCCATCCGGCCATTCATCGATCACGCCCCATGCCTGTTGCCGGGAGGCGATCCTCGTGACGCCCCGGCCTCCGGGCGGCTCGACGGGGAACCGGACTATGGCGTGTCGAAAGTCCCCTCGGTGATGGTCTGATTCCCGCTGGCGTCGATCGCCAGCACTTCATAGCCATGCGATCCCGCCGGAAGGGAGTCGGCGAACTCCTTCGGCAGAGTCCCCTGGAACGTCGTGGCGGGGAGCGTCACCTGGAACGGATCCACGATGACCTGATACCCGACGATGTTGATCTTTTCGTTCGGGAAGCCGGGTGGGGGACTGATGACCGGCTGCCAGCGAATGACGATGTTGTCCTCGTTCACTTCGGTTGGTGACCACGGAGCCGGCCGGAACGGCGTGGGTGAAGGTCGGAGCGCCTGGCCCTGCTAGAGCCTGGGGGCCTTGACCAGCGCGACGATCGTGGAGAAAAGCTCGGTCGAGTCGACCGGCTTGGCGAGATGCACTTTGTAGCCTTCGGCGAGCGCGCGCTCGCGGTCCTGGACCGACCCGAATGCGGTCAGCGCGATGGCGGGAACGGTGCCGCCCCGCTCGGGCGGGAGCGCCCGGATCGTGCGCATCAGGTCGTAACCGTTCCGCCCCGGCATGCCGATGTCGCTCACGAGGACATCGGGCCGCTGCCGCTGCAGGACTTCGAGCGCCTCGTCGGCCGACTTCACCGAGACGACATCGGCCCCCTGATCCTCCAACATCCTCCGCAGCGACTCGCGGGCTGCGACTTCGTCGTCCACGACGAGCACCATCAGACCGCTCAGCGATGCCGGCGAGGTGTCCGGCTGCTCCCGTACCGCTTGGAGGCTGGCGCGGGTCCCGGAGATGAGGGGAAGCGAAACGGTGAAGGTGGCGCCCTTTCCTTTCCCGGAGCTGCGCACGGAAATGCTTCCCCCGTGCAGCTCGACGAGCTGTTTGGAGACGGCCAGTCCGAGCCCGAGGCCGCCCTTGAGCCGGCTCGCCGGCGCCTCTCCCCGCCGGAAGCGCTCGAAGATGTGCGGCAGTACCTGCGAGGCGATTCCGACGCCGGAATCGCTCACGCTCACTTCGGCGCGCGAGTCCTCCTGGCGCAAGGCTACCTGAATCTCTCCACGGTCGGGCGTGAACTTGACGGCATTCGACAGGAGGTTCCCGAGGATCTGCTGCAGGCGGGCGGAGTCGCCGAGAATGAAGACCGGGGAAGCTCCGGCATCCGATTCGACCCGAATTCGCTTCTCCTGGGCGGCAGGGGACACGGAGTCGACGGCGGCGCGAACCTCGTCTCTCAGGTCGACCCTTTTGAGCATCAGCGACAGCTTCCCTGTCGAGATTCTTTCGGCGTCGAGCACATCGGAGATGAGCTGGGCCTGCATGCGACTGTTGCGCGCGATGATCTCGATCCCTTTTTGGCGGTCGTCGTCGCTCAGGCCCGGGCGCTTGAGGACCTCGGCCCAGCCCGAAATGGCGTTCAAGGGAGTCCGCAGCTCGTGGGACAGCACGGCGATGAAGTCGGCCTTGTCGCGGTTGGCTGCTTCGAGCTCGTCGGCGCGCACCCGCAGCTCCCTTTCAAGTCGATGGCGCTCGGTGACGTCGATCACGGTGGCCAGAAAAATCCGTTGGGCGTTCACCTCGATCTGGCTCAGCCGGACCTCGACGTCGACGATCTCGCCGCTCTTCTTGCGGTGCTGGGCGGTCTCGTCGCTGGGCAGGCGCTGCGTGGTGTGGAGCGCGTCTCGGAGCGCCTCGCCGGATTCCGGCGTGCACACGTCGAGCACCGTCATTTCGAGAAACTCCTCGCGGGCGTAACCGTACAGCGCGACGGCCGCGTCGTTCACGTCGATGAAGCGGAGCGTCTCCAAGTCGAACGTCCACTTCGGGAGAGGACTCTGCTCGAAGAGGACCTTGAACCTCTGGAGGTTCTCCCGGGCGGCGGCCTCGAGGCGCGTGAGGAAGCTCACGTCCTCGATGACGAGCAGGATGCATTCCTGCTCCTCGCCCGGGACCACGAGCTTCCGGGCGTTGAGCCGCATGATCCTGTGACCGATGTGCTCGAACTCTTTTTCGACATGGAAGTCCTCGATCGTCGAGACTCCCGGAAGGATGTTGCCCAGGAGGCGGCGCAGCTCCTGAATATTCCATTGGCCATCCCCCAGCTCGAAGATCAGGCGGCCCACCGTCTCTTCACGGGTGACGTGGAAGCAGTGGTAGAAAGAGCGGCTGGCGGTCCGGACGCGGAGATCGGAGTCCAATACCAGGAGCGGGTCCCGAACCGTCGCCACGACGCTCTCGGCGTACTCGCGGGCGCGCCGGATCACGTCGATATCCGTCATCATCAGCACGGCGCCTTCGATTTTGGCTTCGAGCGTCATGTAGGGACGGATGCGCAGGGAATACCAGCGGCCGTCCCGCGCCTTGACCTCGCGCTCCACGAAAGAGACCTTGTCGATGACCTCTGTGAGGAGCGACTCGAGCTCCGGAAGGTCGACCTTCATCCGTATGTCGGTGATCGGCCGGCCCACGTCTGAGGAGATGATGTTCAGGAGCTTCTCCGACAGAGGGCTGAACCGCCGTATGCACAGATCGCGTCCTACGATGATGATCGCCACCTGGACGCTGTTGATCAGGTTCGTCAGGTCGTTGTTCAGCCGGCCCAGCTCCAGGTTGCGGTTGTTCAGCTCCTCGTTGACGATGGTCAATTCCTCGTTGGCGGACTGGATCTCCTCTTTCGAGGTTTCGAGCTCTTCGTTGATGCTCTGGAGCTCTTCATTGACCGATTGGGACTCCTCGTTCGTGGACTGCAGCTCTTCGATCGCGCTGTCGTGCTGCTCGCTCAGCGATTGGAGGTATTCCCGGGTGCTCGTCAGCTCATGCTCGAGTCGGCTGACCTCTTGGGCGGACTGCCGCTCGGATTTCGAGGCGCCCCTCGCCTCGCGCTTCGCGGTCCCGTCGCGGCGGCCCTTGACCGGAAGCTCCTCGAACATGACGAGGAACCCCCCGTCTCCCCCGGAGGCGCCTTTGACCGGGATGACCGCGAGCCTCACGTCTCGGTAACCGTTTTTCGACCGGACTCTCACACCTTCCTCGCGCACCGGCTTGTTCTGCTTCGCCGCCCGCTGGAGCGCCGAGCGGAGGGGAACGAGCAGGCCCGGGCGGGCCATCTTGAGGAGCGCAAAGCTCGACTTGCCCTCGGCCGGCACCAGGTAGGATTCGGTGTCTCCCCGGAACTGGAGTATCTCGAAATTCACGTCCACCAGCACCGCGGCAGGAGCGAATCCGATCAGCAGGCGGTCGGCCTCCCGGTAGAGGTCGGCGTCGCTGAATACGGCCGCGGTGCCAGTCGCAGTTGCCCGCGGGGACGGTTCCTGTCCCTCACCGGCCGGCGGCCGCCTGGGCAACACCGGCGGCATTCGCGCGGCGCCGGGCTTCTTGAAGAAGATCTTGTGCTTCTGGTCCTCGATCCCGAACAGAGGGCGGAACTGGCCGAGTGTCTCGGACGCCCCGAGGACGAGATATCCCGTCGGCTTGAGGGCGTAATGAAGAATGGGGATCACCCGTTGCTGGAGCGGCGGCTCCAGGTAGATGAGAAGATTTCGGCAGCTGACGAGATCCATGCGCGAGAAGGGGGGATCGGACAGCACGTTGTGCCGCGAGAAGATGCACATGTCGCGGATGGGCTTGCTGATCCGGAAGCTTCCTTCCGCTTCGACGAAGAACCGGCGAAGGCGTTCGCGCGAAACGTTCTCCAGGCGCTCCTTCGGGTAAGCCCCGCCTCTCGCCCGTTCGACCGCCACGCTGTTCAGATCGGTGGCGAAGATCTGTACGGAGGCGACGCCGTTGAGAGACTCCATCACCTCGGAGAGGACCATGGCGAGCGAATAGGCTTCCTCGCCGGTGGAACATCCCAGGATCCAGATGCGAATCCCGTCCTGACGGGAGCGATCTTTCAGGAGTGCCGGGATGACGCTGGTCTTCAAGGCCTCGAACATTTCAGGGTCCCTGAAGAAGCTGGTGACATTGATCAGCATGTCCTGATAAAGGGCCTCGGCTTCCGCGGGGTGGCCCCGCAGGAACTCCGTGTACTCACGAACTCCCGCTTTCTTGAGGAGCACCATCCGGCGCGTGACGCGCCGCAGGAGGGTACTCGCCTTGTACTGCGTGAAATCGATCCCGGTCCGGGAGCGGACAAGATGCAGGACGGGGGCCAGGTCCTGCTTGCCGGGCGCGTCGGCCCGCGTCCGGTCCTCGATGTGCCTCGCGGCTGCGACCGGAGCCAGGAAAGGGTGGGTGGCGATGCGGCCGATCTCCTCGGCGATTCCCTCGGGCGACAATACGAAATCGACCGCTCCGGAGGCGATGGCGCTCTGCGGCATGCCATCGTACTGGGCCGTCTCGTCCTGGGCGAAGGTGATCCCGCCCTCGGCCTTGATGTCCGCAAGCCCCAGCGTCCCGTCGGTGGCCGTGCCTGAAAGCACGACGCCGACGGCCAGGTGCCCCTGACTCTTCGCCAGGGAGCGGAAGAACTGATCGATCGGATGGTGGCGTGGAGCCGAGCGCGGCTGCAGCTGGAGGTGCCCGTGAGCGATGACCATGTCCCGGTCCGGAGGGATCACGTAGACCCGGTTCGGCTGAACCTCCGGCTCGTCCGCGACCTCGGTGACCGGCATCGAAGTGGCGCGTGAGAGGATGCCCGCGAGGGCGCTCTGGTGCGTCGGAGCGAGGTGCTGCACGAGGACGAACGCCATGCCGGTATCGACCGGCAGGCTCCGGAGGAGCTGCGTGAACGCCTCCAGCCCGCCGGCCGAAGCGCCGATGCCTACGACGGGGAAGGCAGGCCGCGTCTCGGGGACCGCGCTCTCTTCAGCGGAGTGCGCGGGCGGGCGGGCGGGCGGGCGGGCGGGCGGGTTGGTTCCTCGCCTGGTAGATCCTTCTTTTCATCGAGGCGTTTGCTTCCGGATGAAGCTTTTGAGGGGTTTCGGGGAGTTTCCATATCCTGGTCGCCGGCGTACTCCCACGCGGAGAAAGAGTCTCTTCGATCCTGCTTCGGCGGCTACCGTCAAATACGGAGCGTCTTCTTGGATTCGCTATAGCTTACACCATGGGGTCCTCCACCCGAAATACTTGATCGGTCCCCGTTGCCGGCCGGCCGCCTTCCTTGTGCCGGAGTTTCGGCGTCGAGCCGGAAAGCTCTGGGAAAATCCCGGTGGATCGGCAGTTCGAGCGTCACCGTCCACCGTGCGGGAAACTGAAGAGCAAATCGGCACTCCTGGGATCGAGAACATTTTCTTGATGACGCACGAAGAGCGTGTTAAAGAAGATGCGCATCCAGCAAGCTTGTCTGGTTCGCAGCCAACCAACGAGGCACGTGGCTGCAGGAAGAGCGTGCCCGGAGGCCCAACCGACGGCTCCGAAAGGAGCCCATTTCTGAGCGTCGGCGTTTAGCCGCACGCTCGAAGGAGGCCCGCACATGGACAAAGTAGGATGGATGGTTCTTTCGATTCTCGTGGCTGCCGCCGCGGCGTCCCACTTCGCGGCTCCCAAGTCCACAACTCCCAGCACGGAGTCGTTCAACTGCAAGATCGTGCAGTGCGCGGCTCCGGATTGCCTCGACAATGAGCACCTTCAGACGCCTCCGGGCCAGTGCTGTCC
>DASTZC010000212.1 GCA_035764505.1 Candidatus Polarisedimenticolia bacterium | reverse complement strand
TGCCCCTGGCCTTCGCCGTGGCCGCCTTGCTGCTGATCGTCGCCATCTCCTACCGGCAGACGATCTATGCCTACCCTTCCGGCGGCGGGGCCTACATCGTCGCCAAGGACAACCTGGGAGTCGGGCCCGGGCTGGTGGCGGGCGCGGCGCTGCTGGTGGATTACGTCCTGACCGTCGCGGTGAGCGTCGCCGCGGGCGTGGCGGCGATCACCTCTGCATTCCCCGCCCTGTTCCATCATCGCGTCGCCATCGGCGTCTCTTGCGTCGCCTTCATCACGCTGGCCAACCTGCGGGGAATCCGGGAATCGGGCGCGCTGTTCGCGCCGCCGACCTACTTCTTCATCGGCAGCATCGCCGTGCTGCTGCTGACCGGCTTCTTCCGGGCGCAGATCCTGGGGATGCCGCCTGCGCCGCCTCCCGCGATCCAGGCGGTGGAACCGATCACCATCTTCCTCCTGCTGCGCGCCTTCTCTTCGGGATGCACGGCCCTCACCGGGGTAGAGGCGATCAGCAACGCCATCCCCGCCTTCCGTGCGCCGGAGTCGCGCAACGCCTCGATCACGCTGGGCTGGATGGCGGCGATCCTGGGATCCCTCTTCCTCGGGATCACCCTTCTCGCGCACCGGCTCGACGTGGTGCCACGCCCCGAGGAGACCGTCCTGTCGCAGCTCGCCCGCACGATCTTCGGAACCGGGGTCTTCTATTACCTGGTACAGGCCTCCACCGCGATGATCCTGATCCTGGCGGCCAACACCAGCTTCGCCGACTTCCCGCGCCTGGCCTCGTTTCTGGCGCGCGACGGCTTCCTGCCGCGCCAGCTGGCCAATCGCGGCGACCGGCTGGTCTTCTCCAACGGCATCATCGTCCTGGGGCTGCTGGCGTCGCTGCTGATCGTGATCTTCCGCGGCAGCACGCACGCCATCATTCCTCTTTACGCCGTCGGCGTCTTCCTCTCCTTCACCCTGTCGCAGCTCGGAATGGTGCGGCACTGGTACGCCACGCCGGAGCGCGGCTGGCAGATCAAGATGCTGATCAACCTCACCGGCGGGATGACCACCGGGGTGGTGATGATGGTCATCGCCGGGACCAAGTTCGCTCACGGCGCCTGGGTCGTCGTCATCCTGATCCCGCTGATGGTCTTTGCCTTCAAAGGGGTCAAGCAGCACTACACCACGGTGTCGAAGGAGCTGTCGCTGGAAGGTTTCCGCCCGAAGGCGCCCACGGGACACCAGGTCGTCGTGATGATCTCGGGGGTGCACCGCGGCGTGCTCGAAGCGCTGCAGTACGCGCGCGCCATCTCCCCGAACGTCACCGCGGTTTCCGTGGAGATCGACACGGAGGCGATGGAGAGGATCCGGGAGAGGTGGAGGCAATTCGGCATGGGGATTCCTCTCACCGTCCTCAAGTCGAATTATCGCTCCGTGGTGAGACCGCTCCTGGAATACATCGATGACCTGCGCGAGAAGAACCCGAACCAGGTGATCACGGTCGTTCTTCCCGAGTTCATCGCCTCCCGCTGGTGGCATCATCTCCTGCACAATCAGACGGCCTTCCTCATCAAGGGGGCCTTGCTGTTCCGGCCCGGAGTCATCGTCACTTCCGTCCCGCACCATCTCTCCCGGAAAAAGAAATAGGGCAGGCTTGACGTCGGTCCTCGCGAAACGGTAGCCTCCCTCCAACCCATCCGGCCCCGTCGCTGCCTTCGGGCGAACACCCGCGCCGCGGGGATGAAACGGCCTTCGCTTCGGGAGATCTTCCGGAATGCGCTCTCGGCGTCTGCAGTGGCGCGCCCGATGTCTCATCACGCTTCTCCTGGCTTGCCTTTCGCCGCCGGCATCGCCCAGCCCCGAGGAGCCGAAGCAGGCACCCTTCATCCAGCGCGAGGAGGTCCGCTTCGTGACGCTGGACCTCCTCGTCGAGGACAAGCGCAGCGGGCACTGGCGCCGCACCACCGACCTGCGCCAGGAGCAGCTCAAGGTTCTCATGGGCGGCAAGGAGATCCAGCTCGATTCCTTCGAGGGCCACTGTCGACCATCGACTGGCTTCGGGGAAGCTACGGCACGCCCCCCCGACGCGCAGGAGGCGGAAGGCACGGCGCAGGAGGCGCAGAAAGCACCCCCGGAGGGCGCCGACACCGAGGTGCATCGTTACATCCTCTACTTCGATCTCGAAAACCTGACGCTGGCCGGACGAAACAATTCCTTCCGTGCGGCCTCGGAGTGGGCTGAGAAATCGGTCCAACCGCAGGACGAGGTGATGATCATCACCGGCGGGCTGAGCCTGCGGATCGTCCGTCCTCTCCTTCCCGCCTCGCAGCACCTCAAGGAAGACATCCAGGCGGCCAGCGCCGATTTCAGCGCCGTCGACACCTGGGCTGACGGGGAGCGCAACCGTATGGATGAGGTCAAGGCCGCCGTGAAAGCCGATCGGGCTGAGGGGCGCATGTCCCACCAGGCTGAGATCCTTGCCGACGGCTATGCCGCGCTCGATTATGACGTCGCACGCCGAGGGCTCGAATACGCACACACCGTCATGGCGATGTACGAGTCAGTTCCCGGGATCAAGAATCTCATCTTCTTCTCCGAAACGCTCCGACAGGTGCCCGGCAGCATGTATCTGCCCCCGCCGACCGTCATTTCGAAGGGCGGTGTTCAGCCCGATCGCCGGGCCCTTTCCGACGTGGTGGCGCCGATGCAGCAGCTGGCGCGCGAGGCCAGCGACAAGAACGTGCGCATCTACGCCGTGCAGGCAGGTGCGCTCGAAAAGGCGGTGGAAGATCCGATGACCTTCCTGTCCACCGAGACGGGAGGCGCTCATATCGAGGGGACGAACCGCCTGGCCGGCGTCTTCGATCGCGCCCGTGAGGACCTGGAGTGCTTCTATCGCATCGGTTTCCGTCTGCCCGCCCGGCAGTCGGGTCAGACCGAGCGGATCTGGGTACGCATCCCGGAGGATGAGTCGAAGTACCGGCTGCGCTATCGCCGCACTCTCGATGACCCGAGCCGCGAGCAGCGGGACGAAACATCCATTCGCGCGGCCTTTCTGCGCCCTTCCGCAGCCAAAGGATTCCCTGTGGGGATGGAGGTCAAACTGCTGAACCACGAGGAGCATGGCGCCCGCTTCCGCGTCCAGATCCTGATGCCCCTGGAAGGATTGACGGCGCTTCCTGGGAGCGACCCGGCGCACCGCGAGGTCCGGGTCGAGGTGGGAGGAATCGTCGTGCCGCTGAGCAAGACGGCCGACGTCTCGGGGCTGATGGAGGACGCCGATGTCTGGTCGGATGTGGCGGTCTCGCGCAAGAGCCTCAAATTCTCGCGGCAGGCGACGCTGCAGATTCCATCGGCGCCCCCGGGAACGCCGCGGGGACGCAAGGCGGGGTTGTATACGCGCGAGTTCCTGGCGCCCCCGGGGCGCTATCGTCTCGTGTTCGTTGCGAATGACCTGAATGGCCATACGGTAACGGCAGCGGTGGCCGAGTTCGAATCGGGTGCGCCAGTCTCTCCTCTTGCGGGGGCGATGCTCGGGTTCGAAGGACACGACCTCATCCCGCTCCCGGCCGAGGATCCGAGCGCTAAGAAGGAAACGGCCTGGAGCGGAAAAGAACTCGAGGATGCCAGCCCCGAGATTGACGCCGGCTTGCTGCTCGCCGCGCGTCCCGGCATAGGTACGGAGCGCAGCCTGTGGGCGGTCTACGAAGTCTGCCGCCGCGACGCGCAGGCGACCGCGGCATCGAAGCGGGTTGCCAGGACGTCAACCTCCAGCTCATGGCGGCTGGACAGAATGCTCGATTGCATGGGGAAAAGCCTGGAGCTTCCTGCTCTGCCCCTGACTCCGCCGGCCGGCGAGGCGCCCTGCATCGTGCTGCACGAGAAAGTCCCTTCCTCCGAGCTGCCGCAGGGAACCTGCCGACTCTCCGTCATCCTGAGCCAGGACGGCAAGGTCGAGCCGACCCGCGAGCTCGAGTTCACTGTCCTTCCCGCTCGTCCCGAACCCGCCCCGACAACCTCCCCCTGAGCGGATCGGCCGAAACGCGGGGAATGCTGCGATGGACCTCCAGGCAATCGCTGTGAGGCCAGCCGCCTGGATCGCGAGGCGCGCTGAGGAACGAGGCGCAACGAAGCGACCCGGGATGAATCGAGGCTCGCTTCAGCTTCTAGAGAAGATTTGATCGAGGGTTTCGCGGACAGACTGCAAGTCGAAAGGCTTGCTGAGGCAGGGACAACCGGTCTTCTTGAAGAAGTCCTGGGCCGCCGGATTTGCCGTGTCGCCGGTGGAAAAGACGAAGCGGTGGGCCATTTCCGGCCTCTTGCGACACACGGTATCGTAGAGACCGGAGCCGTCCAGTCCCGGCATCTTCAAGTCGCTGATGATCGCGTCGTAACCGACGTGCAGAATCTTGTCCAGCGCCTGCCGCCCGTTGCGGGCCGTCTCGACGCGATGACCGGCGATGCTGAGCACTTCGTTGAGCAGCTCGACGATCATCTCCTCATCGTCCACCACCAGGATGTTGCGCGGCATGGGCGGCGGAGCGGGTCGCGCCGGCTTGCGTGACAGCTCTTCTTCCGGCACCTCCAGGATCGGCAGCTCCACGGTGAAGGTGGTCCCCTTCCCCACCAGACTCTCCACCTTGATTTGTCCGCCGTGCTCCTTGATCAGGCCCTGCGAGAGGCTCAACCCCAGGCCGGTGCCTTCGCCCGCGTCCTTCGTCGTATAGAACGGCTCGAACACCTTCTCCATGAGGGCGGCGGCGATTCCGGGGCCCGAGTCGGTGATCCGAATCAGGATCTTCCCTTCCTCCGCGAACGTCGAGACCTTCAGGGAGCGAGCGCCGCGCACCTGCAGCATCGCCTGGTGCGCGTTATTGATGATGTTCAGCAGCACCTGCTCGATCTGATGGTCGACCCCCAGGGTTCGTGGAAGTCCGGCCGCCAGGTCCAGCTCCACCTCGACGTTCCCCAGGCGAAGGTCGGTGGTCCGAAGGTCGAGCACGCTTTCAACCAGCTCATTGACGTCGATCACCTTCCGCTCCGGCTTCGTCTTGCGCGCGAATGCCAGCAGGTGAGCGACGATCTGCTGGCAGCGTTTCGCCTCGCGCAAGACCCTCTGGAGGTCCCGGTCCACTTGCGGATTGGAGTTGTTCTTGACCCCCAGCTCGCTGAAGCCGAGGACCCCCGAAAGGGCGTTGTTCAGCTCGTGCGCCACGCCGGAGACGGTCTGCCCGAGGGCCGCGAGGCGATCCGAGTGGACGAGCTGCTCCTCCGTCTTCGCCCTGCGGTAGCGCTCGCGCCGCAGCTCCCGCAGAAGGTGGTTGCGCTCCAGCGTCGCGGCGGCCACCGCCGCCATGGTGCGCACCGCCGCGAGAGGACCGGGGGGAACGATCCGCTCGCTCGTATCCAGCATCAGGGTCAGGTAGCCTAGCGGCTTCTCGCGCGAGCCGACCAGCGGGACGAAGGAGCTGCGCGAATCGGCGAGAATCGGCGGCGTCCCGTTCAGGCCCTGAAACAGCAGCCTCAAGCCCTCCGGGCCGGGCGCTTTTTCATGGAAGGTGTTGATCTCCTCTTCCGCGAGCCCGGTGAAGAACCACTGGTAACCTTCCAGCTCGGCGTCCACCAGCGTCAGAACGGCACGCCGGTAGGGAGTCACCCGGCGGATCGCCTCGAGCAGCCCCCGGCAGGCGCGCTCCGAATCCTCCGCCTGCGAGAACTTCGAAGCCGCCAGGATCGCGTCGCTCCAATCCGATTCCCGCGAGGCGTCCCGCGCCGCCGCCATGACCGAGGCCAGCAAGCCCGAGACGCGCTCCAGGCAGCGGACCGATTTCCATTCCAGGGAGTTCAGGTCGCGCCGCCCGACGATGGCCACCGCCATCAGCTCGCCGCCGTGGAACAGCGGCACAAAGCCGGCGTCGCGGATGCCGGCCTTGTAGAGCATCTCCTCCTCGGCGAAGTGGGTCTCCTCTCCGATGGCGGAAAGGAGACGCGCCCGCCGCTCGGTGGCCGACCGGGAGGTGCATGACCCCTGGGCCGGGATAAAGGCTTCGGTCAGAGCAGGAGCTTCGGGATAGGCGCCGGCCAGGGCGAAGCCGCTGCCGTCGGCCAGCGGCAAAGCGAAGACGATGCGGTCGCACGGGGCAATCCGGAGGATTTCGGCGGCCAGGAAGCGGTAGGGGCTCTCCGTTTGACGGTTTCCTGACACCCCTTGCCCCCCACCTTCTATCAAATACACGTCCCGTGAGAACCCGTGGGAATATAGGTTTCGATATCCTGACCGTCAAGAAATCTTGGATTGACCTGGCAGGGAGGAATGGTTTAGGTTGAGGACGCACTCCTGAGAGGGAACGCCTTCATGATCCGCAAGGTTTACCTTCGCCTGCTGAGCGAGGATCGCTATTTTCTCCTCGCGCGCGGCGCGGGACTTCCGCAGAAAATCCACACGCTGCTGAACCGCGAGCCGCCACTGTACCGGCGCGTCTTCCGCGCGATGCGCGACGCGGCGCTGCTTCCCGAAACGAACCTGGGCCCCGCGGTGGCCGCCGCATGGACGCACCTGTCGCGGCGCGCCTATCCGGGAGAACGGGCCGAGATTTTGCTGGCGCTCGCCAAGGACCCCGCCTACGCGCGGCTGCGGCTCCATTCGATGGCGCGCAAGTATGCGGAGCCGACGCTTCTCGCCTCGCGGCTGTTCATGAGCCCTTCGCAGGTGAACAAGGTCTACCTTGAAGGGAAGCAGGGATGGTCGCTCTACTGCGCCTACGGTCGAAAGGTGACCAAGCGGCCGCTCTGGTTCATCGCCTACCAGCTGGCGGCGCTGACCGGCCGCAACTCTGACGCGCATCGCTTCGGCGCCGTCGTGCGGCTGCTGGAGCGGCGGCCCTACAGCTACTTCGAGCTGACGCGCCAGCTCGGCCAGCACTGGCACCCGGCATCGCGCGAGCTGGTGCGCCGGCTGCTCATCTATCCGCTGCAGGGGAAGTACTACCTGAACGGGCGGCTCGGAGAGCTGTTCCTCGGACAGTACGAGGACGCAGTGGCGCGCGGCATCAGCATCGAGAGACGGCGCTGGGTGGATGGGAAGTGCGAGATCCGCTACAGCGACGGGCGCGCCCACGCCATCGGCGTCACGGATCTGGTCGGGGGACTCTACGATCTGGCGGGAGTTCTCGGGGGGAAGGACGCCTATGGCTTCCGGGAGATCCTGCGCTTCCTGAAGAACAACCGCGAGTTCACCGAGGACCGCCTGCGGCTGGAATCAGGCCGGCGCGACGTCTCGTATCCGCTGCAGAAGCTGATGGACCAGGGGCTCGTGGTGGCCCTGGAAGGCGAAAAGTACCGTCTGACCGTTCCGCTCGACACCTCCGTGCGCTACTACGAGATGCTGCTGCGTCCGACCCCGCCCAGCCGGCCCAGGGCCGTGGAGGCTCGCCTCTAGGTCGTCGCCGCGGGGGTGCCTTCTTCGGGCTTCGTCTCCGTTGCCTTCGCCTTGGCTTTCGCGCGCGCTTCCATCTTGAGGACGGTCCGGCGGCTGCGCTGCGCCCGCTTGATCCGCTTGCGCGTGGTGCGCTGCTGCTCCGAGCTCATCTTCTCGCCGCCGGAAGCCAGCTTCTTCTTCAAACGATCAATCCGCTCCTTCAGCGTTCCTGCTTTCACCAGACTCTCCTCCTGTTGGGTCGTTTTGTGTGGAGATAATCATCCCACAAATCGACACCCGTCATACAAGCGCCCGAATGTGGCCCCCATCCGCCAGGATGGAGACGCCCGTAATGTAGCCCGCCTTGTCGGAGGCGAGGTAAGCGATCAGATCGCCGATTTCTTCCGGCTTCCCCAGGCGTCCCACGGGGATCGCCTTCTTCCATTCCTCCCGGACCTGGGCCGGCATGACGCCGCGCTTGGCCGCCAGGTTCTCCGCAAGCTCGTCGAGCCGCTCCGTTTCGGTGTAGCCGGGACAGACACAATTCACTGTAATCCCGAAGGGCGCGACTTCGCCGGCGAGCGTCTTGAGAAAGGCGGTCAGCCCGGTGCGGTAGGTGTTGGACAGCAGCAGATTTTCCGCGGGCTGCTTCACGGTGAGCGACGTGATCGTCACGATGCGTCCCCAGCGTTTTTCCTTCATGCCGGCAAGGACCTTGCGGCAGAGGGCCACCGGTGCTTCCAGGGTGAGCCGGTAGGCCGGCTCCCACGCCGATTCCGGAGTGTCCTGGAAATTCCCCGGCGGTGGCCCGCCCGAGTTGTTCACCAGGATGTCCGGGGCTCCCCACTGGCCGCGGAGCTTCTCCAGCATTGCGTCGAGCGCTTTGCCGTCGGTCACGTCGGCCGCGAAGGGCAGGATCTTGCCGCCCGTCGTGGATTCGATCTCGCGGGCCGCCGCCTCCACGCGGGCGAGGCTTCGCGAGCAGATTGCGACCCTCGCTCCTTCCCTCGCCAGTGCTGCGGCCGTCGCCTTCCCCAATCCAGCGCTCGCCCCGCACACGATGGCGATCTTCCCTTGGATGCCCAGGTCCATGAGGATGCTCCTGTGTCAGCGTTGTTCGAGGCGCGCCAGGGTTTCCATGACCCGGCGGTGCAGGTAGGCGCGATAGCGCAGCCCCGCCGAGTGCGACGAGTCCAGGGCTTTCGCGATCGGGCCGGAGAGCTCGCTCAGCGCAACCCAGCGGGCTTCGCGGATCTCTTTGTGGTCGGTGGGCGCCAGGTCGGTGGTGAGCGGCTCGGCGGTGAAGACGTGCGTCGTCCAGAGGACCGAGTCGTCGTGATGCCGAAAGTCCACCTTTTCGCGCAGCAGATAGCGCTGCAGGCGGATGGTGATGCCCAGCTCCTCGTTCACCTCGCGGGCAATCCCATCCTCCATCGACTCCTCCGGCATGACCCCGCCGCTCGGCGCGCGGAAGACCCCCGGGGGATAGCTATGCTTGGCGATGACCGCCAGATCGTCGCCCCGCCGGACGTAGAGCGTGACGTCGTGCGCCCGCCCACGCGTCTGGGTCCTCTTCAGGAGGGACCACTCCCGGTCGCCCATCTCCACGGTAATGCGCTCCTCA
>DASTZC010000211.1 GCA_035764505.1 Candidatus Polarisedimenticolia bacterium | reverse complement strand
CACTTGAGCAGGTGCTAGGGCCGGCAGTTGAGCAGGTGCTGAGGAACAGGGGTAGACTTATAGGCCACGGCTGAAGAACGCTGCTCCTTAAGGGCCGCCACTCGAGCAGATACTCTTGAGGAACCGGCGCACCCCGAGAGGCGAAGATAATTGAGAGGCGTTGCACCTCAGGGACCGGCTTGAGCAGGGTCCGAGGAAATTGTCTCAGGTACGGCGCTGAGGCGGCGTGACTGTCTCATCCTGAAAATAGCGCCACGGGAGGCTGCAGAAGCGAGGATGTGGGAGACGCCAAGGCCGCGACGCGCCTGGGTCAGCGCCCTCCTCCTGGCCGCGCTCGCCTGCTCGATCTGGGCGTGCCGGGGCGCGCAGCCGCCGGCCTCGGCGAAGCAAAGTCCGCGGGCCCGCGCCTTGAAGCTGCTGCGTGACGGCGAGGCGCGCGAGGCGGTGAAGGTCCTGGAAGCGGGCCGGAAGCACGGCAATCCCGACGACGCCTTGCTGCTGGGCGAGGCGGCGCTGCGATGCGGACAGTATGCCAAGGCGCGCATTGCTTTTCGCGAGGTGCTCGCCGCCCGGCCCGACGATCTTGCCGCCTCCCTTCGGCTGGCGCGCATCGACTTCCTGGAGGCGCGCTACCAGGACGCCCTGAAGCAGCTCAACTGGATTCTTGCCCGATCCCCCGAGGACCGTGAAGCGCGGGCGCTGCGCAGCCGCATCCGCCTGCGCCTCGAGGATCTCGAAGGAGCCGCCGCCGACGCGCGGCGCTGGTCGGAGCTCGCACCTTCCGATCCGGAGCCGCTCACCATCCTCGGATCCGTCATGATGCGCCAGGGAAGCGCCGCCGAGGCGATTGCCTTGCTGCGGCGGGCGGTGGAGCTCGATCCGGGCCACCTCGAATCGCGGCTGGAGCTGGCGCGCGCCTACCAGGGCAACGGGCAGAAGCGCCAGGCGGAGGAGACCTTCCGGGAGGCGGGACGCCTGGAGCGTGAGCAGCGCCGGCAGGCGCGCGATCGGGCCGAAGCCAGCTACCATCGCATCCATGCGCTCGACCTGCTCGACAAGGGCAAGCCGCAGGAGGCGCTGAAGTCCTTCGCCGATGCGCTGAGCCATGATCCCACCGATCCCGACCTGCTGCGTGAAGCCGCCGAGGCCGCGCTCGCGGCGAAGGACCCGCAGGAAGCGAAGCAGTACCTGGATCGGGCCGTGAAGATCGCCCCTTCGCGCGCGGGCCTCCGCCGGGCGCGCGGCGAGACGCTGCTGGCTCTCGGCGAGAACGAGGCGGCGATCCTGGAGCTGCTGGAGGCGGCCCGAATCGATCCGGCCGATCCCGCTCCGCACCACCTGCTGGCGCAGGCCTATGATGCGCTGCACCGGCCGGAGGCGGAGCACGAGCGCGCCACCGCCGAGGCGCTGGAGCGCGAGGGCCGGCTGCCGCCGGCCGAGGAGGATCTCCCCTGAAGCGCCTGCCTGCGTTCTGCCTGCTTCTCGCCCTCACCGGTTGGGGTTGCGCCGGCAAGCCCACCGAGCGGACCGCCACGGCGCCTTCCGCCGTCGCCTCACCTGCCGCCAGTGGAGTTGCCGGCGCCCGGTTCGAGGAGATCACGGAGCGATCCGGCATCGGCTTCGTCCACCTCACCGGAGCCATGGGAGAGAAGTACCTCCCCGAAACCCTCGCCTCGGGGGTCTGCGTCCTCGATTACGACGGCGATCAGCTCGCCGATCTCTACTTCTTAAGCGGCGCGGCGCTGGGAAAGGCGCCCCCCTCGGCTGCCGCCAGCCGCCTGTACCGCAACCACGGCGATGGGACCTTCGAAGACGTCACCAAGGCGGCCGGAGTCGCGGGACCCGGCTACGGCATCGGCTGCGCGGTGGGCGACGTCGACGGGGACGGCCGCGACGATCTCTACGTCGCCAATTACGGGCCGAACCTCCTGTATCGCAACCGCGGTGACGGCACTTTCGAGGACATCACCGTCGCGTCGGGCACCGGCGATCCCTCATTTTCCACCGGGGCCACCTTCGTCGACGTGGACGGCGACGGCGATCTGGATCTCTACGTCGTGAACTACATGGATTACCAGGTCGAGAACAACAAGTATTGCGGCGAGATGAAGCCGGGCTACCGCACCTACTGTGGTCCCGAGATCTATCCCGGATCGCCGGATCGCCTCTACCGCAATGACGGCAAGGGACGCTTCACCGACATCTCGGTGGAGTCGGGAATCGCCAATCCCGACGGGCGCGGCCTGGGGGTCCTGGCGCTGGATTACGACCAGGACGGCGACATGGATCTCTACGTAGCCAATGACGGCATGGCGAACTACCTGTATCGCAACGACGGGAACGGCCGCTTTACCGAGGTGGGACTGCTTGCGGGAGCGGCTCTATCCGACGACGGTCGCGCCCAGGCAGGGATGGGGGTCGACGCGGGAGATTACGACGGCGACGGCTGGGAGGATTTCTTCGTCGCCAACCTCTCTTTCCAGCCCTCCTCGCTGTACCGCAACCTGGGCGACGGCTCCTTCGCGGAGCGCAGCTTCAAGGCGGGCCTCGCCGGCCCGACGTATCTGATGACCGGCTACGGCGCCGGGTTCTTCGATTTCGACAATGATGGCTGGCTCGATCTCTTCCAGGCCAACGGCCACATGATGGACAACGTCCAGCTCTACTTCGACAACCTCACCTTCCCCGAACCGGCGCAGCTGTTCCGCAACCGCGGCGACGGCACGTTCGAGGATGTCACCGCGACGCGCGCTCCCGACCTGCAGCGGCCCTCGGTGGGACGCGGCTCCGCCTTCCTGGATCTGGAGAACGATGGCGATTTGGACCTGGTGATGCTGGTGGCCGGCGGCGCCCCGCGCCTCTTTCGCAACGTGGGAGGCGAAGGGAGCCATTTCCTGCAGGTGGAGCTGCGCGGCAAGCGCTCCAATCGCGACGGTTTCGGCGCCCGGCTGCGCCTGCGCGCCGGCGGCCGCGAGCAGCTGCGCACGGCGAAGGCGGCCAGCGGCTATGCTTCACAGTCGGAAGCCATCCTCCACTTCGGGCTGGGAAAAACCACCAAGGTCGAGGCGCTGGAGGTGCGCTGGCCGTCGGGGACGATCGATCGTCTCGGCCCGCTCGAAGCAGATCGGCGGGTCTTGATCGAGGAAGGCAGCGGCAAGGCGGAGACGCTCAGGAAGGGACGTTGAGGGTCCGGCGCTCGCACCAGTTGTTCACGTAGCCGGTCAGGATGCCCGGGTCGCGCTGCAGCGGCTGCGTCTGGCCGGAGGCGTCGGTGGCGCGCACCAGGATCTCGTGGCTTCCCGGCGCAGCCTGGAAGCGATGCGACCAGAGCACCCAGGAATGCTCGTTGGGCGCCGGTGAGAAAGTCGCCTGCTCCCATCGGCGGCCGCCGTCGGCGCTCATCTCAACCCGCGTGATCGCGCCGCTTCCGGACCAGGCCGCTCCATCGATGAGGTACTCCCCTTTCTTGCCCGATGCATCGGGGGCCAGCCGGGCGATCTGGGATTTCACCCTCTGGCGCAGGATCTCCTCCATCCGGACCCCCTGCGGCACGCGCTCCAGACCGACGTAGCGCTGCGTCTGATAAAAGCCTTCGTAGGGCTGGTCCACCACCGTCAACCCGATGAGCCACTTCACGTTCTGCACGCCGTACAGCCCCGGGAGCACGACCCGCAGCGGATAGCCGTGCACCGGCAGCAGCGGCTTGCCGTTCATCTGCATCACGAGCATTGCCGGCATCTTTCGCAGCACTACCAGAGGGACGCTGCGGGCGAACTGGACCGGCACCGGGACCAGCTCGTCCAAACCTGCGTCGGCCCCTTCCATCACCACTTCCAGGGCCCCTGTCGTCGGCCGCGAGCGCTCCACCACCTCGACGAGAGAAACCCCCGACCACTGCGCGGTGGAAATCATCCCGCCCCCCACGGCGCTGCCGGAGCACTCGAAAGTAGCGGGCATCTCCAGTCGCGGCAGGCGCTCCAGGTCGGCGAGGCTCCAGACAGCCGGGCGCTCCACATGCCCTCCGACCTTGAGCCGGAAGGCTTCCGGCCGCAGCGTCGGGATCTCGAGATGGCTGCGCAGGAAGAACTTCTCGGTGGGAGTGAGGAAGGTATCGAGCTTCTCGAAATCGAAGCCGCGGATCTTCTCGGCGGAGGCGCCGGCGGGAACGCCCAGCTTTCCCGGAGAGGACCACGCCGTCCCCCGCAGCGCCTGCGGGACGGCGGCCAGCAACGCGGCTTTCGCGGCGGCCGACAGGAAGCGGCGTCGATCGGACGGGCTCATCAGTGCGGTTCAATCACGGGGGGCGCATCCATGGTGATGGGCTCACCTCAGTCGATCCGACGTTGCGGTTCAGCCGCGGTGGACGAGCACCGACGGTTGCTGCCGGGCGCGATCCCGACGCCCAACGTCGGCTGTAAGCGCAATTCAGCCAGTCAGCAGATCTAACAGCGAGATATCTTAGCATTCGCCGCCCGGGCGGCGCCTTCACCCGCGGCCCGTCCGGTGGCCCAGGCCCACTGGAAGTTGTGTCCGCCGATCGGACCGAAGGCATCCAGCATCTCGCCGCAGAAGAACAGCGCCGGGCGCGTGCGGCTCTCCAGGGTGTCGGGGCGGACCGCCTCCAGCGCCACGCCGCCGCCGGTCACCTCCGCCTTGCGGTACCCCTCGGTGCCGGTCACCGGGAGGCGATAGGCAGCCAGGTGATCGAGGAGCCGGATGCGATCGGCGCGGAGCAGATGGGACACGTCGGTGTCGACGGGAATGTCCGCTTCCTGCAACAAGGCCGCGGCCAGCCGCTCCGGCAGCTGCTTCCTCAGGCGAGCCTCCACTCTTCCCGATCCACCGCGCAGGAGCGGCTCCCATTCGGAGGCCGCAAGGCCGCCCCAGGCAACCCGGAGCGCTCCATCGCCGGCGCTCGACACGGCGCAGTGGGAGATGTCCAGCACGGCGGGACCGCTGTAGCCGCGATGAGTGAACAGGAAACCGCCGCGCGTCTCCAGGGTCCCGGCCTCCCCGGTCCAGCGCAGCCGCGCCGCGAGCGATATTCCGGCGAGGAAGGCGTGGCGCGGAGGATCGGCCAGAAGCGGTGTCAGCGCGGGATAGGTGGGAGCGATGCGGTGCCCCAACTCGGAGGCGATCTGCAGCCCGCGCCCGTCGCTGCCGGTCGACGGAACCGAGAGTCCTCCCGTCGCCAGGACGACCGCGCGTGCCGCGAGGGCCTCCCTGGATCGCAGGACGACGCGCCAGAGGTCACCGCCGGATAGCGGGCCGACGAAGGCGACCGGGGAATCGAAGCGTATGAGCACGCCGCGGCGCTTCGCTTCGCCGATGAGCGCATCGCGCACATCGCGGGCCCGGCTCGATACGGGGAAGAGCTTTCCCGTCTCGGGCTCGAGCTCCAGCGGGATGCGCAGCTCTTCCTCGAAGAAGCGGCGCTGGCCGGCCAGCGGCCAGCTTTTCAGAATCTTCCTCAGGGTGTGGGGCGACGAGGCGCTGACGAACCGTGCCGGATCGCTGCGCTCCGGCAGGATGTTGCAGCGCCCCCCACCGCTGATCAGGATCTTCTTTCCTCCTTCGCGCGTGCTCTCGAGGAGGACGACCCGCGCTCCCGCCCGCGCCGCCCAGAGCGACGCCATCAGGCCCGCCGCGCCCGCTCCCACCACGATCACCCGGTCGTTCCGCTCGTCCTGGTCCATCCTCCCCTCGCGAGAGATGGTCATTGAAGCACATAGCGCCCGGCTTGACACCCTCGGAGAGATCTCCAAGAATGCCGTGTGCCTCGAGGATTCCGATCGTGATTGCGCTGCATCTCGGTCCCCGGGGATCTCTTCCGCGGCTCCTCGCGGCCCTCCTGCTCCTTCTCCTGCCTGCCCTCTCATGCCACAAGCCCGATCCGCGCCTCGCCGAAGCCGATGCCGCCCTGAAAAGCGGCGATCTGACGCGTGCCCTGGATCTCGCCTCGGAGATGCTGCGCGAATCTCCCCAATCCGCCCAGGCCCTGGATCGCAAGGGGCTGGCGCTGCAGGGAATGGGACGCCCGGATGCCGAGCAGACATTTCGCGAGGCGATTCGCCTGGAGCCCTCGCGGCCGGAGGCGTACGACCACCTGGCTGCCCTGCTGTACCAGTCGGGAAAAGCCGACGACGCGATCGAGCAATGGCGCGCGGCGATCCGGGCCGACGGCCGCTACGCGCCGGCGCGCTACAACCTGGGGAGCGTCCTGCAGGCGCGCGGCAATCTGGAGGAAGCGGTGGCGCAATTCCGGGAGGCGGTCGACCTGGCTCCCGAGATGGTCTCGGCGCGCCTCAATCTCGGGGTTGCTCTGGTGAGTCTGGGCAGGTTCCCCGGGGCCGAGAAGGAGCTGAAGGAGGCGGTGCGACTCGCCCCGAAGGACCCCGAGGCGGCTTTCAACCTGGGGGCCGCCTACGTGGCGGCGCGCAAGACGCCGGAGGGAATCGCAGAGCTGCGGCGGGCGCTGTCGCTGCGGGCCGATTTCGCCGAAGCCCACGAGCGCCTGGCGACCGCCTATTATTACGAAGGAAAGCCTTCCGAGGCGGAGCGCGAGTTCAAGGAGGCGCTGCGATTGAAGCAGGATTTCGCGGAGGCTCATTTCGGGCTGGGAGCGCTGTACCGCGAGCGCGGCGACGAGTCCCAGGCGATCGGCGAGTATGAGGCGGCGCTGGCCAGCCAGCCGCGGCACGCCGAAGCCGCCACCAATCTGGCCCTTCTCTACGGCCGGCGGGCCGAGCCGCCGCCACGGGCGGTGAACCGGATCGCCGCCTTCGAGATCTATCGCCGCGCGCTGCTGCGTGGCGATTACGCCGCGGCCTGGGCGACGCTGTCGCAGCGCACGCGACGATTCTACCTGGACGATCCGGAGCGGTTCCGCTACGCCGCCGTGCGCGGCTTCCAGGACCCCGCCGCCCGCGGCCGGCTCGAAACGGCCACCTTTTTCCTGCGCTACCTGGAGCCTCCCGTCCCGACCTCCGCGCCGGGGCTTCCCTACGATCCGGCGCGCATGGATGCCATCCGGGAGACACCGGAAGGAGATTTCAAGGTCGACTTCCGCGTGCTCACCGGAGTCCCTGGGCCCGATCCCCAGCGCTGAGCGCCTATCCGGCGCCGCCGCGGCGTCGCCGCCACGCGTTGACAGCCCCGCGAAGGCGCGGCTAACATACGACGTTTTTCTCGCTCCCGGGAGCCGCAATCCCCCAATGAAACGCCTCATCGCCATTGCCGCGGTGGTTCTTGTCGTCGCCGCGATCTTTTCGAGCGTCTCCTTCGTCGGAGGGGAAGAGATAGCCGTTCTCGATCCGCGCTTCGGCGATCCGCAGATCCTCGGCCGGGGCATCCACTTGCATCTCCCATTTCTCAGCCGGGTGACCCACTACCCTCTCAAGCCCGAGAAGGTGGAATCGGAAACCAAGCTGGAGACCCGCGACAACCTGAACTTCACCGCCAAATACACGCTGGAGTCCACTTTCGATCCGGAGACCCTGCTGGCGTTCCACGCGCGGCGCGGCGGGCGCCCCGTGGAGGTGGTGCGCCGCCAGGCGGGCGACGAGGCGGTGCGCGAAGGCGCCGCGCTGCTGCGCGCCGACGAGATTCTCGGCGCCGCGACGCCCGAGCGCTGGATGGCGGTGCTGCTTCCCCCCTGCCGCAAGGCCGGCATCCGTCCGATCGGAATCACCGTCCAGCCGATTGCGGCCACGGCGATGGTGAACGCCGCCCTGATCTATCAGCAGCGAAACCTGCCGCGCGCCGCGCTGAACCTGGCGAAGATGGCGGTCGATCGGTATGGCTCCGATCCGATGGCCCACTACGGGCTGGGGCGCGTCTATGAGGCCCAGGGACGCGGCGACGACGCCGAGGCGGAATACATACAGGCGCTGTTCCTGGACCCCGCGGCCAAGGAGCCGATGGCGGAGCTGGTGGGACGGCTGCTGAAGCGCAAGGATTTCACACGCGCCCAGCGCCTGATTGCCGCCGGGCTTGAGAAGGACCGCCTTTCCGCGCCGCATTACAACTGGATGGGTATCACCATGCAGCTGCAGGGACGCCTCGACGACGCCCGCACCGCGTTTCAGAAGGCGGTCGAGCTGGATCAAAAGAACGCCGAGTACCGCGCGAATCTGGGAGCGCTGGAGCTGGCGCGATCCGATCCGAAATCAGCCGAGGAGAGCCTCAAGGATGCGATCCGCATCAATCCCAACCACAGCCTGGCGCTGTACAACCTGGGCATCGCGGTGGCCGAGCAGGGTCGCAATGCCGAAGCGGTCCCCTTCTTCGAGCGGGCCGAGAAGAGCGGCCCCGCGACCGTCGGGCTGCTCAACGCGCTGGCACACGCCTACCAGCAGATCGGCGACAAACCGCGCGCCGCCGCCACGCTGCGCCGCTCCCTGGCCCTCAATCCCAATCAACCCGAGCAGCAGAAGATTCTGAAACAGCTGGGGCCGGTGAAGTCACCGACATAGCTGTCAATCCAACTTGGACACCGTTGCAGACGACGGCCGCGAAGCGGCCGCGTCTGAACGGCCGCCGCTTGATCAGGTGCTTACAATTGCGGGAACAGGTAATTAAGCAGGTGCGCCTGAATTTTATTGCGCGGGGATCAGGGAAAAATGCGCTCTGGTGAGGCGGTCGAGCCGCCCGTCTCGCAGGGCGCGCCGAAGCGCCGCGTACTTAGTTTCGTACGCCAGCGAGGCGTGCAACGCTGCGCGTGACAATGGATCGGCAGCCTCAGAGCTTGAGGGGGATGCGGCTGTCATACCGCATCGTCTTCGTCTCGCGCTGGTAGCGATCGCCTCCCAGCGGATTGAAGATGTTGCAGACCTTCAGATTGCGTCCGTAGACGTGCACGCTGATCGCTTTTTCGGCGGTCTCGTTGGCGATCCGGTGGTATTCCACAGGAGGGATGAGCGCGCCGCAGGCCCCCACGCCGGCCCGGATCGCCTCGCCTTCCGCGAAGCGGACCGTCTTGCCCATCCTGCCGATCGGGTTGAAGCGGGTCACCTGGATGTTCCCTTCGTAAACCCCTTCCACGCACCAGACCCCGGCATGGTCATGGATGGCCGTGCGCTGCCCGGCTCCCCAGACCATGGCCACGATCACGAAGCCGGTCTTGCGGTCCTGGTAGAGGAGGTGGCGGGCGTAAGAGGCCGATTCCGAGGTCCGGCAGGGACGGGGAAGCCAGCGGGGGGTCTCCAGGAGCTCGATGAGACGCTTTTTCACCTGGTTGACGGTGCGGGCCCCGTCATCCTTCTTGCCGAGCAGATCCTTGAGCTCTCCGATGAACGATTTCAGCGGCCCGGCAGCCGAGATCCCCTTCCCCGGTTTTTCCATGGTGAACCTCTGAGTCCCGGCGTCAGGCCGGGGGAGCTTCCCCCCTCCGTCGCCGGATTTTGATGAAGGTGTAAGCGGCGTAACCCAAGACTATCATACCAAGCACTCCGACGTAACTCTGGAACATCCCCTGCAGCCGGCTCCAGGAGCTGCCGAAGCGGTGGCCCACGTAAGCGATCAGCAGGATCCAGGCGGCATTGCTGATCGTGGCGCAAAAGAAGGTCGCGACGGGAGGCATCTTCCCCATGCCTGCGGCGAACAGAAAGAAGCCGCGCAGCACGGGGAGAAAGCGGTTCACCAGGACCATCCCGACGCCGAACCGTTCGAAATAGCGCTCGAGGACCGGCAGGACGGAGGCGGCCAAGCGCGAGCGGCGGATGAAAAAGTAGGATTTGCCCAGCCGGAGCCCCAGGACATAAGCGGCATACGCCCCCGCCATGCTCCCCAGCATGGCGGCGGCAGCCACGCCCGCCAGCGGCAGATCGCCGCGACCCGCCAGGAAGAATCCGAAGAGCATGAGAGTGTCCCCGGGCAGCGGCGGCAGCAGGTACTCTCCCAATCCGGCGAGGCCCACCAGCAGCAGCCCGGCCAGGGGATGGGCGAAGATCGATTCGAACGATTCCATCGCAGCTCAGACCCGCTCGACGAAGTCGCCCAGGTAGGGAATCCGCCAGCGCTCTCCCTCGAAGGCCTTGAGGATGCAAGCCACCACCAGCGCCAGAATGCCGAAGCTGGAAGTCAGGAGAACGAGAAGAAACAGCAGCCCGAGGACCCAGTGGACGTCCCACAGGACGACGTTGACGAGAATCATGCTGAAAAGGGTGACCATCGAGACGCCGAACAGGAGCAGCCCTTGACGCGCGTGCCAGACGACGAACTGCTTGCGGGCGGTGAGGTACGGGACCAGGGCCAGGATACCGAGATAGGCCAGCACGAGCAGAATGCGATCTTGATCGTCCAGAGGCAGCTCCGGTGGCGGCGCGGGGAAATCCTCGTCGTCATTGTCATCCGGGTCGAGATCGATACGACGCCGTGCCTCGTCCTCCTCGGCCGAAGGGATCTCCGGCTCGTCGCCCGCGCGCCAGTCTTCCATCGCGCGCCTTTATAGATTACCCCTCCGGGCCTGTCAACGCTGTGCTACACTTCCGCCCCCACAACATTCCGGCGAATTTCGCTCCCGGCGGAGTGCCCCCTGGACGAGCTGACTCCCATGCTGCGGCAGTACCGACAGCTCAAGGATGAGCATCGGGACGCCATCCTGATGTTCCGCATGGGCGATTTCTACGAGATGTTCTACGAGGACGCCCTGTCGGCCTCGAAGGCGCTCGAGATCACGCTGACCGCCCGCGGCAAGGGGACGGCCAGCGAGGCGCCGATGTGCGGCGTCCCCTACCATGCCGTCGACGGCTACGTGGCGCGCCTGGTCCGAATGGGACACAAGGTCGCCCTGTGCGACCAGGTCGAGGACGCCCGCAAGGCGAAAGGGCTGGTCCGCCGCGACGTGGTCCGCGTGGTCACTCCCGGGACCTTCCACGATCCGTCCACCTCCGCCTCCGGCGAGCACACCTTTCTCGCCAGCCTGGCCATCGACTCCGACCGCCTGGGGGCGGCCTACCTCGATCTCTCCACCGGCGATCTGACCGTCTCGGATCTGGCGGGCGAGAAACGCTGGGAGGAGCTGCTGGACCAGATGGAGCTGTTCTCCCCGCGTGAGGTGCTGCTGCGCGAGGGAGTGGAGATCGAGGCCGGCCGGCTCGAGGCGCTGCGCGCCCGCGCCGCGGTGAACCGCGGCGCTTCCTGGAGCTTTGCGGCCGATGCGGCGCGCCGGGCCATCCTCGATCTCACCGGTGCCGCTTCGCTGCACGGCTTCGGGCTGGAGGAAGGCACCCTCGCCGTGTGCGCGGCGGGGGCGGCGATCCATTACGCGCGCGAAACCCAGCGCTCCGAGCTGCGACACCTGCATCGCATCACCTTCCACACCGCGGCGGACCGGCTCGTCCTGGACGCCACCACGCGGCGCAACCTGGAGCTGACGGCCAATCTCTTCGATGGGACGCCGGCGGGCTCGCTGCTCGATCTCCTGGACCGCAGCGCCACGCCGATGGGCTCGCGCGCGCTGCGCGATCTGATCCTTCGCCCCTTCGCGACCCTCGCCGCGATCGAGCCGCGGCTCGACGCGGTGGAGGCCTGGACCCGGCATCCCGAGCAGCGCGCGCGGGTGCGCGACATCCTGGGAAACATGCGCGACCTGGAGCGCCTCCTCTCACGCATCAGCCTGAAGACGGCCGGGCCGCGCGATTACGCGGCGTTGCGGGAGTCGCTCGAGGCGCTGGGACCCCTCAAGACGCGCTTGTGCGAGGTGGAGGGCTCGCCGCTGCTGCGGGAGATCGAGGCGCGCATTGATCCCCTGGGCGACCTGCACTCCCTGCTCGCCGCCGGAATCGCGGCCGAGCCGCCGGCCACGGCGCGTGACGGCGGCGTGATCCGGGACGGCTATCACGAGGAGCTGGATCGGCTGCGTGCGCTGCGCCGCGACACCCATGGCTTCCTCGCCGCGCTGGAGACGCGCGAGCGCGCGCGCAGCGGCATCGCCTCGCTGAAGGTGCGCTACAACAAGGTCTTCGGCTACTACCTGGAGGTCTCCAAGGCCAACCTCGCCCTGGTCCCTGCCGATTACGAGCGCAAGCAGACGCTGGTGGGCGCGGAGCGCTTCGTGACTCCCGAGCTGAAGCAGCACGAGGAGCAGGTGCTCACGGCGCAGGAGCGCATCGAGGAGCTGGAGGCGGATCTGCTGGAAGCCATCCGGGCCCGCATCGCCTCGCAGGCGGTGCGTCTCAAGTCCACGGCGGTGGCGGTGGCCGACGCTGACGTGCTGGCCGGATTGGCGGAGACGGCGGTAACCCTCGACTACGCGCGCCCTAAGCTGACGGCGGGCGCGGGGATCCGCATCGTGGGCGGCCGCCACCCGGTGGTGGAGCGCCTCCGATCGGAGCAGCGCTTCGTCCCCAACGACACCGAGCTCGATCCCGACCAGCGGCAGATTGTCATCATCACGGGGCCCAACATGGGAGGGAAATCGACCTTCCTGCGGCAGGTGGCGCTGATCACGCTGCTGGCGCACGCCGGATCCTTCGTGCCGGCCGCCGAGGCGGAGGTCGGCATGGTGGACCGGATCTTCTGCCGCGTCGGCGCCTCCGACAACCTGGCCCGGGGCCAGAGCACCTTCATGGTGGAGATGCAGGAAACCGCCAACATCCTGCACCATGCCACGCCGCGCAGCCTGGTGGTGCTCGATGAGATCGGCCGCGGCACCGCCACCTTCGACGGACTGTCGCTCGCCTGGGCGGTGGCGGAGCACCTGCACGAGGCGGCGCACCTGCGGCCCATGACGCTGTTCGCCACCCATTACCACGAGCTGACGGAGCTGGCGCTGACCCTGCCGCGCGTGCGCAACTGCCGCATCGCGGTGGCCGAGTGGAACGACGAGATTCGCTTCCTGTACCGGGTCGAGGAAGGGAGCGCCGACCGCTCCTACGGCATTCACGTGGCGCGGCTTGCCGGCATCCCGCGCGCGGTGATCGACCGGGCGCGCGAAGTGCTGCACAACCTGGAGAGAAACGAGCTGGATCGCGAGGGGGTCCCGCGGCTGGCGGGAGAGCAGGCGCGGCGGCACGTCTCCGCCGCCCAGTTTCAGCTGTTCGCCGAGGAGCCGGATCCGCTGAGGCAGGCGCTGCGCGCCGTCAAGCCGGAGGCGATGACTCCGCTGGACGCCTTGAACCTGCTGGCGGAGATCAAGAAGAAGGCGGGGGAATCCTAGAAGGTGGCCAGGGCTTCTTTCTCTTCGTTGTAGATGTCGAAGACCTGCTGCAGCTTGGTCAGCGAAAGAAGATCCGACACGCGTCCCGAAGGATTGAGAAGCTTGAGCTTGGCGCCGGTCTCCGCGGCGCGCTTGTAACAGGCCACCAGCTCGCCGATCCCCGCCGAATCCATGTAGGTCACGCCGTTGAGATTCAGCAGGATGCTCTTCACGTCCCCCTCGAGGAGCTTGTTGACCTCTTCCCGGAGGACCACGTCCCCTTCGCCGATGGTGATCTTCCCGGACAGATCGACCACGGCCACCTTACCCGCCATTCTTACCTTCGTCTTCATCGAACCTGTCCTCCTTGGCTCATCGGCGTTCCCGAGGCCGGGCTCCGGCCCTTGCGGCCCCTTGTCGCGCGCTTTTCCATTCTCACTTCGGTCCCGCCGCCGGGGAGGCGGCTGAACCGCACCTCGTCCACGAAGCTTTTCATGAAGAAGATGCCACGCCCATGGTTGGCGACCACGTTCTCGGGGGCCAGGGGGTCGCGCACCCCCTCGAGGTCGAACCCGAGCCCCTGATCCCGCACCGCCACCACCAGCTTACCGGGCTCCACCCGAAAGATGACCAGGACCCGCTTGCCGGCCTGCAGGCGATTGCCGTGCTTGATGGCATTCGCCACCGCCTCGCGCACGGCCAATCCGACGTTTACGGTGGTGGAGCGGCCCAGGCGGGCGGCGCGGCAGAGAGCTTCCGCGGTCCTCTGGACCAGCTCAATCAACTCGTATCGGCTGTCGATCTGAACGCGGACTTCCCGCGTGGGCGTCTTCGTTCTCAACGGCGATCCGAAGGGACGTGGCAGCCATTCCCCGTGTCCGGCTCCGGATCCGACTCCGTCCCTTCGCCGCCACAAGGCGGGTCATGCTAGTCGAAAGGAAGCGCCGCCGTCAACCGGAGAGCGGAATGGCCCTGTACGGCACTAAACCGTCTCGGAGACGGGATCTAGAGAATCTTCTTGGGAGTGACCACCGGTCGCAGAATCAGACCATTCCCGGCCGGATCGTTTACCTGGACCGAGGCCGCGGCGTCGAAATCCAGGACGATTCCGGTCGTCTCGTCCCGCGTGACGTCGAAGCGAATGGGGACGTCGACTTTTCCCGATTCGATCTTCAGGGGCGCTATGGTTCCATCGAGGTAAGTAAGGCTTGCCTCTTCGACCACCAGCCGGATGCGCGAGTAAGCCCCGGCCGGGACCTCGTCGGTTCCGATCAGGGTGGTGGCGCCTCCGGTGAGGGTCAGCAGGTCGAAAGTGGCGGGATGGGAGACGATCACCACGGGAGTACCGTCTTCGTCGGAAGTATCGTTGAGCAGGCTGTCACCCTGAGCATCGCCAGGATAGAGGATCACGCCCGTCAGGGTCACGTTGACGCTCTGCACGTTGGCCAGGTCGAGCGGCGCGTCCGTGAGAAATACGTTCACGGTTCCTTTTCCGTTATCGACGCTCGCCGACATGGCGCCGTGCGAGCAGGCCGTGAGGAAAGCTGCGAGGGAGAGCAGGGCGAGAGCGGACAGCACGCCGCGCGGTCGTTCCATTGGAGCACCTCCGGAGATCCCCGCCGCAAGAAGCGGACGGTTCGCGAATTCGTCAGATTTGACGGGCATTTTAGCACATCCGGGTCATCAGACTCGCCGCACCGGGCCTCGGCAAGGGTGAAATGCCCGCAATTCGCGCCCGGAAGGACCCGGGGCGCTGGCGCAAAAGCTTCGCCCACACTCTCGGGCGCCGTTGAAAAGACCCGGTCGGTGCCTATATTGGCCCTGTCTGGGGGTCAGTCCGTCTTATTAAGGGTGTCCCGATGTCCACCACCCTCTGGAAGCTCTCGCGAGTATGGGCCCGAGCCGGCCTCATGAGCGTCATCCTGTTGACGTTGCTGGCCGCCGTGCCGCCGAGCGCCTCCGCCACAGCGCGCGATTCCGGAGGCGAGACAGGGTCCCTGGAAGGGACCGTGACGCTGGGGCCGGAGCTGAACTCCCGCAGAATCCGCTTCAGCCTCTATCCCGACGTCCGGCCCCCGTCGCTTCCCTCTTCGAGCGCAACACCACCCGAAGCGACCAATGTCGTGGTCTTTCTTGAAACGGCGGCCCCCCTCGCCAACGCGGCGACGTCTCGCAGCGCCTCGCAGACGATGCAGCAGGTCTCCCAGTCTTTCACGCCGCACGTCCTGCCGATCCTCAAGGGGACGACCGTCGAGTTTCCCAACGGCGATCCGATCTACCACAACGTCTTCTCCCTCTCGAAGGCGGCCTCGTTCGACCTGGGGCGCTACCCGCGCGGCAACAGCCGTGTGGTGCGCTTCGAGACTCCCGGAGTGGTGAAGGTCTTCTGCCACATCCACCCCGACATGAGCGGCATCATCCTGGTCCTCGACAATCCCTACTTCACGGTGCCGGAAGCCGACGGACACTACCGGATCGGCGGGATCCCTCCCGGCGAATACGTGGTGCATGCCTGGCACGAGCGCGCCCGTCCCATCCACCGCAAGGTCACCATCGAGGCAGGCCGAGCCACGGCGCTGCATTTCGCCATCCCGCTGAGAGATGAGCCCGCGGACGAGTAGGTCCGGCGGGCCTGTCGCATCCCTGCGCAGCCTGCTGGGAAAGCCCCTGCCCCTGGGGACGCGCCTCGTCCTTTTCGGGACCCTGGTAACGGTCACCGCCGTCGCCGTGGCCTTCGGGCTGCTCAGCATGGAAGTGCGCCGTCAGACTCGCTCCCACCTCGCCGAGCTGCTCGGTCAGAATCAGCGCACCGTGCTGGAGCTGCAGCGGCGCAACCAGCGCGAGCTCCTCTGGACCTCGCGGCTGATGACGCAATCGCCGACGCTGCGCGCCGCCATGGAAACCTACGAGTCGGAAATGGCCTCCAGCCCGGAGCGGCGGGCCGATCTGCTCGCCACGATCCAGACCGAGCTGGATCGGATCCGCTCCCTGCTGGGCAAGGATCTCGCCGCCATCACCGACTCGCAGGGGGATTTGCTGGCGGTCAGCACCGCCTCTCCCGAGACGCCGGAATCCGATCTCGGCGCCGCCTCCCTGGAACGCCTGTTGGCCGGCCCGACCCGGATGGAAGGGCCCGAGACGGTCGTGGGCCGGCTGGGGCGGCACATCTACCAGATGGGCTGCGTTCCGATCGTGCTGCAGGATTTCGTGATCGGCAGCCTGTCGCTGGGCGAGCGTCTCGATGAAGGCTTCCTGACGGGATTGAAGGATTCCCTGCAAAGCGAGGTCGTCCTGGCGGCGGGCCCGGCCATTCTGGGATCTACTCTCGACTCCGGAAGGCTCGGCGCCGTTCCGGCGAGCCTGTCGGCTGCCCGCTCAGGGCCGGAAGACGACCGGGCGGAGCTGCTGCGCCTGGGCGAGGAGGAATTCGTGGCTGCCTCGCTCTCCCTGGGACCTGACGCCGACGGCAAGCCGGTGACGCTGGTCCTGCTCCAATCCCTGACGCACGCCGCCGCCTCGGCGACGCGCACGCTGCGCGACACCCTGCTGGCATGCGGGCTGCTCGCCCTCGTCCTGGCCGGCGCCGCCGCCTGGGCGACCTCCCGATCGATCCTGCGTCCATTCCACCGCTTCGTCGCCTTCATGCGCCGCGTGGCTCAGGGAAACGATCACTCCCTGCGCTTCGAGGAGAGCGTCGGGAGCCCCGAGGTCAGCACGCTGAACGACGCCTACAACCTCCTGATGGAATCGCTGCAGGCGCGCGAGCGCGAGCTGCTGCTGCACGCCCGCGAGGAGCTGGACCGCGTGGAGCGCCTCAAGGAATCGGAAAAGCTCGCCTCCCTCGGAAGGATGCTGGCGGGCGCGGCGCACGAGATCAACAACCCCCTCACCGGGGTGGTGGGCAACCTCGACCTGGTGCTGCGTGGCGCTGCGCTCGATCCGGTGCCGCGCGAGCGTCTGGAAAAAGTCCAGAAAGAAGCGCAGCGGATCATCGGGCTCGTCCGCAATCTGCTCAAGGTGGCGCACCGCGACACTCGCCAGCGGACCCGGGTCGACCTGCACGCCCTGCTGCGCGAGACGGCGGCCCTGCGACGGCACGACTTCTCGCGCGCCGGATGGGAGATACGCCTCAACTTTCCGGTTGAGTCGCTGTTCGTGGAGGCAAACGAGCTGGAGATCCAGCAGGTCTTCCTCAATTTCCTCAACAACGCCTACGACGCCATGAAGGAGACGGCGCGCGATCCGGTGGTCGCCATCCGCACCGCGCGCGAGAGGGATCGGGCGGTGATCAGCTTCGAGGACGGCGGTCCCGGCATGAAAGACCCCGCCAAGGTCTTCGATCCTTTCTACACCACCAAGGAGGTGGGGAAAGGAACCGGGCTCGGCTTGAGCATCACACACGCCATCATCCAGAGCCACGGCGGAAGCATCGCCGCCGAGAACCGCGCCGAGGGGGGCGCCCGGTTCACCGTGGCGCTGCAACTCGCCCCGGCGCTGTCGGAGCCCGCGCCCGCCGTACCGGCGGCACCGGCTGCCGGCGCCCGCCAGGCATTGCCCGCGACGGTTCTGGTGGTGGAGGACGAGCCGGTCATCCTGGACCTGCAGCTGGCCATCCTGGCCTCGTCGGGAGCCACCGCCGTGGGGGCGCGCAGCGGCGAGGAGGCGATCGCCCAGCTGCAACGGCGCGATTTCGATCTCATCGTGTCGGATTTGAAGATGCCCGGGAAGGTGTCGGGCCAGGATCTTTTCGAGTGGGTGCGCAGCAACTGCCCCCGATGCATCGGGGGTTTCATCTTCGTCACCGGCGACAGTGCCAGCGACGAAACGCGGGCGTTCCTGGAGAGGGCGGGACGTCCCTATCTCATGAAGCCCTTCACGGTGGAAGCCTATGTCACGGACCTGCGCTCGACCTACCAAGCCCTCCGGCCCGCAGCCTGAGCCGCGCCGGTTCCGGCCTCTCGGCGCCCTGCTGATCTTCGTCCTGCTCCCCTCGCTGAGCGCGACGCCGGCGGCGCGCGCTGAAGAGCGCGTGGCGATCCAGGGGCTGGCGGACGCCGAAGGGTGGAACACCGGCTCGGATCCGAATTACCTGACCCGCAACGAAGGCGACTCCGGATCGGTCGGCCGCCTTCGGCTGTGGGGTTTCGGCGATTTCTCGCAGCGGTTCCAGGGTTTTGCGATGCTGGCCATGGAAGGAGGCAAGGCGACGCCGACTCAGGAGACCGACTATCGGGTCGAGCAAGCCTATGTGCGCGTCCTGCTCGGAGAATCCCGCGCCACGATCCTCCAGGCCGGCAAGCTCATCCAGCCTTATGGGAACTTCTCCAAGCGCTATCTTTCCACCTCCAACCCCTTGATCGGGACGCCGATGAATTACGAGCTCTCCTATCCTTTCGGCGTGCAGCTCAACGGCTCGGCGGGGCGCTTCGATTACATGGTGGCGGTGCTGGACAGCCCGTTCTGGAAGCAGGCCTACGACTCGAAACCGGAGTCGTATCCCCGTCCGGCCCTGGCCGCCGGGGTGACGCCGCTCGTCGGCTTCCGGCTGGGAGGCTACGCAACCAAAGGTCCCTACCTGAGCCAGATCTCCAAATCCGAGGACTGGCTGTTTCCCGAGGACCAGCTCTCTGATTTCGAGGAGCGCGCCTACGGGCTGGATCTGCAGTACAGCGTGGCGCACTTCGAGCTGAACGGGGACATGAGCCAGGCCAGCCTGGAGGTGCCGTACGCCGGGACGGCGCGCGGCCGCGTGTATTACGTGGAGCCCAAGTTCACGATCTCGCCCCGCTGGTACGTGGCGGCCCGCTACGAGCGCGGCAACGTGCCCAATGCCCACTGGGACTTTGGCACGGTGTGGGAAGCCCGCAGGGATCGGATTCATGACGTGGAAGCGGGTTTCGGCTTCCGCATCGATCCGCGCTTCCTGATCAAGGCGAGCTATCGCGCGATCCTCGATCGCGCCTCGGGACCGGCGGAGGATGACGCCGTGTCGGTGCAGTTCTCCTACAGCTTCGACGTCAACTCCTGGTTCCGCCGGCAGCAATAGGGGACGCGGCCGGCCCGGTGAAGAACTAAAACAACAGGTAGACGGCCAGACCCGCCGCCAGGCCGACCGCCGCCATGGCGGCCAGCGATCCGGCGGCCAGGATGCGGAACCGGCCGGCTCCGGAAACCATCGCGATCACCGCCTTGACCGTGGTGTTGACCACCGCTGCCAGGGTGACGGCGGCCGCCGGCTGGCGCCATCCTCCCTCAGCCGCCGGGCCGGCGTGCGCCAGCGCGATGGTGACGGCGTCGACATCGACCAGGCCTCCGAGCGCCGCGGCGACAAAGGTACCGCTCGTGCCGAGGTATTTCCTGGCCACATGCAGCAGGACCAGCGTGAGCGCGTAGAACAGTCCGAAGGTGAGAGCCGCCTTCAGTGAAAACGGATTGCGCAGCTCGGTGGAGTCCTCCGATGTGGCCCGATCGCTTCCTCTCTGGAGGAGCAAAGCGATGAGTCCGGCCGCGGCCGCCATGGCGAGCAGCGGAAACGCGAGACGAGGGATCATTTTGGCCTTGAGGGCTCCCACGAGGGCGAGCATCCGGATCGCCATCATGCCGGAGGCGAGCACCACCGCCGCGGCGATGAGCCGGTAGGCCCGCTGGCCGGCCCGCGCCCGCTGCGACATGGCCAGGGTCACGGCGGTGCTGGAAACCAGCCCCCCGGCCATGCCGGAGAACAGCAGTCCGCGCTTCTCGCCCAGCAGCCGGGTCGCCACGAATCCCGCGAAGGACAGGGCGCAGACCAGCACCACGACGAGCCAGATGTCACGCGGATTGAGGACTTCTCCGGGACCGTAGCCGCGCGTCGGGAGCAGCGGGAGCACGATGACCGAGATGACCGCCAGCTCGAGGGTGGCCGCCAGCTCTTCCGGGGTGATGGCGCGCGAGAACCTTTCCAGGCGGGGCTTGGCCGCCAGGAGCACCGCGACGACCACGCCGGCGGCGCCCGCGAGCACCAGATCTCCCCGGCCGGCAAGGCATCCGAGCAGGAAGGTGGCCAGCGCAGCCACCTCGGTGGTGGAGCCGACGTTCCCCTCGGCCGAGATCCGCAGGTAGGAGATGAGCGCCACGCCCGAGACCATCAGGAACGAGGCGATCACCAGCCAGGGGCCGACGGTGTCGAGGAGCAGGATCGACAGGGCGCCGGCCAGCGCGATGAGAGGAAAAGTGCGAATCCCGGCGAACAGGTGGCGGTGCTTGCGGATCTCCGCCCGCTCCCGGTCCAGTCCGATGAGGAACCCGATCAGCAGCGCGGCGGCCAGCCTGGCGAGCGGACCTGTGAGCGCCCCTTCCATGACGTTGCCTCATCCCGGGACTGGTGTCGCATCTCCGAAATCCGTTACCGTCGGCCGACGATCGATCCCAGCGGGTCGGACTCGATGTTAACGTGTCTTTCCGACACGCAACACTCGTGTGAGCGCGATTCTGTCATCCCGGTGCAGGGAGCGTCCGTTTCGGCTCGAGTCGCAAAAGACACCCATCAGGCGATGACGAGCCTCCTCCGAAGGCCCGCGAGATCCTTCATAATGAAGCGCACGGGAGAGAAGGGATGCTGCTGACGGCCGAGATTCGCTGGTTCTGGAGGGAGATTCCTCCCGCCTTCGAGGCCTGGTTCCGCGACGCCTCCCCCGCGCACTGCGCGGCCGGCGGCGGTGCGGTGCGCGTGGACGAATACCTGGCGGAGGCCGGAAAGATTGAGCTGGGCGTGAAGCGCCGCGGAGGGACCGAGGGGCTCGAGATCAAAGGAATGGTCACGGGCGATTTCGCAACCTTGAGCTGCGCACCCTTTACCGGTCCGATCGGGCTCTGGTGCAAGTGGAGCTCAGAGCTCCTGGAAATGCCTTCCGGACGGACCATCACGGTCGAGAAGCGACGATGGCTGCGCCGCTTCGCTTCCGCTGAAGGAGCCACTCGGGAGATTCCTCTCGATGAAAGCGAGCAGCCGGCGGAGAGCGCGCGCTTCTCCTTGCCGGGTTGCAACGTGGAGCTCACGCGGATCGGGCTTCCGGATAACAGCTGCTGGTGGACTTTGGGATTCGAGGCCCTGGGCACTCTTCCGTCGCTCGCCTGGGAAATCACGCAGGCAGCGAAAATCATGGTCGAACGCCGCCCTCCTCCCATCGAGCCGGGCTGGATCGGCGGCTATCCGGCGTGGATGAACCGTCATGTCCTCGCTTCCGCCTCCCGTGGATGAGGAACGACCCATCGCAACCCGGACCTCAGGCTGTCTCGGCCCGGAACGGGAGCCGCGAAAGAAGCCGACCAATGCTTGAAACTCTCTTACCCGCCGAGGTCCGGATCCGCAAGCTCTCCGAGGAAGTGGACCCGGCGCTCCTCTATCCGGAAGAGGCCGCCTGCATCGCGGCTGCCGTGCCGGCGCGCCGCCGCGAGTTCGCCCAGGGACGGCTTTGCGCCCGCCGGGCGCTGGCCGATCTGGAAATCCGACACTTCCCTCTCCTCGCGGGAAAGGACCGCGCGCCGATCTGGCCCCCCGGCGTGGTCGGGAGCCTCACTCACTGCGGCGGGATCTGTGCCGCGGCGGTGGCCCGTGCCGATCGGATCGCCGGAGTTGGAATCGACATCGAGTCGGCGGAGCCGCTGGGCGACGACCTGCTTCGTCTCGTCTGCGTCCCTGCAGAGCGCGCCCGGCTGGACGCGTCTCCGGAAAGCTCCCGGGGCTTGCGTGCAAAGCTGCTGTTCAGCGCCAAGGAAAGCGTCTTCAAGTGCTTCCATCCCCTCACCGGGGTCTTCCTGGATTTTCTGGACTGCGAAATAACTATTGATGATGATGCGGGCGACTTCATCGCAGTCCTGAGTCATCCGCAGCTTCCGGAGACTTTGCGCGGGACTGACCTACGGGGTCGTTTCGCCCGCGATTCCCGTCACCTGTTCACTGGAATCGCCTGCCCCAGGCCCTAGTCAGCGGAAGGGCATCGCGACGACGCGAAGAATCCTCTTGCCGCCTCCCCATCCGGCGAGTATCATCCAGCCTCTGATCCGTCAGCTTGAAGCCTTCGCGGGCGCCTTTTCCGGTCCGGGAGAGCGCGTTGGACGCAGCCTCCCCGGAAGGGTGCGGTGCGTCCGTGGCGTCGGACACCGGTCTTCCGCGCCCGGGTGAATCCTCCGCCGAGCGGCGCGGCGCTTCGCGCAGCAAGCTGACCGTTCGTCGGGCTGGCATGGCACCCGTGCGATCGGCTTTCGATATCGAGCTTGCTGGAGACGATCGGACGATCGTCGGGGTCCTGCGCTGCCGCGCCGAGGCCCAGCCTGCCGATACGATCTACACCTTCCTTTCCGACCCTTCCACCCCGTCAAAACCGATTACCTTCGCGGAGCTTCATGCGCGTGCCGCGCGTCTCGCCGCGCATCTGGCGCGCGAAGGTCTGCGCGGCGAGCGCGCCCTGCTCCTCTACCCCGCCGGATTCGAGTTCGTGGAAGCCTTCTTCGGCTGCCTGATGGCCGGGGTGATCGCGGTCCCCGCTCCACCGCCGCATGGCGCCCGGGGCCTCGATCGTCTCGCGCTCATGGCGGAAGACTGCTCGGCGCGCGCCGTCCTCTCGACGCGGACCCTCCTCCGGCGCTTCGAATCCTTCCAGGCCTCGCAGCCCACCCTCTCGCATCTGCGCTGGATCGCGACCGAAAAGCTCGGGGAAGCTCCGGGATCGGATCCGACCGGTTTCCACCCGGTCCCCGATGCGCTCGCCTATCTGCAATACACCTCGGGCTCCACGTCGGAGCCGAAAGGAGTGATGGTCAGTCACGCCAACGTGATGGCCAACTCCGAGGACATCCGGAACGGATTCGGCCACAGCCGGGCAAGCCGCTCGCTGAGCTGGCTGCCGCATTTTCACGACATGGGCCTCGTCGACGGGATCCTGCAGCCCGTCTACTCGGGGTTCCCCGCGATCCTGATGAGCCCGGCGAGCTTCCTTCAGGATCCGGCGCGCTGGCTGGAGGCGATTTCCCGGCACCGGATCACCCATTCCGGCGGCCCCAATTTCGCGTACGACCTTTGCGTTCGGCGCGTCGATCCCGATCCTTCGAAATTCGATCTCGCGTGCTGGGACGTGGCTTACAACGGCGCCGAGCCGGTGCGCGCCGAGACCCTCGAGCGCTTCGCCGAGCGCTTCGTGGCCTGCGGTTTCCGGCGCTCGTCTTTCTACCCCGCCTACGGCCTCGCCGAGGCGACTCTCAAAGTCTCCGGTGGCTCGCGGAGCGGCGGATGGAAGGCGCTTTGCGTCCGGAGCGAGGCGCTCGAGGCGGGCCGTGTCGAAGAGGGGGAGGAAGGACGGCAGATGGTCGGCTCGGGAGGCGCAGAGACCGGTACCGCCGCCATCATTATTAATCCCGAGACCGGCCGTCCCGTCCCGGCCGATCGCATTGGCGAGATCTGGGTCTCGGGTCCCGGCGTGGCCCAGGGCTACTGGAACCGGGCCGAGGAGACGGAGCGGGTTTTCGGCGCCCGCCTCCCGGACCGGGACGGGCGCTTCCTGCGCACGGGGGATCTCGGCTTTCAGCGGGACGGTCAGCTCTTCGTCACCGGGCGGCTGAAGGATCTCATCATCATCCGCGGCCGCAACCTCCATCCGCAGGACCTCGAGAACACGGCGAAGACGTGCCACACCGCGCTGCGTCCCGCGGGAGGGGCCGCCTTCGGCGTGGAGGTGTCGGGCGAGGAACGCCTTATAATCGTGCACGAAGTCGAGCGGCGGATCGCGGCCGATTACCGGGAGGTCCTCGACGCCGTGCGCTCCGCCCTCCTCGACGCCCACGAGATCGCCCCATGCGCCGTCGTCCTGGTTCGCGCGGGCGGCATCCCCAGGACTTCCAGCGGCAAAGTACGGCGCTCCCACTGCCGCAGCGCTTTCCTTGCCGGCTCGCTGCCGGTCCTCGCCGAATGGCGCTCCCCCGAAGAGGCCGAGGAGGCGCCGCCGGACGCCGGCGCCGCCGATGCGCGCGGCTGGATCGCCATGCGCGTCGCCCGCAAACTCGGAATCGCCGTCGAATCGATCGACTTCACCGCTTCGTTGGCCGGCCTCGGCCTCGATTCGCTCCGCTCGCTCGAGCTGGCGCACGAGATCGAGCGGCGCTTCGGGGCGGCGCTGACCCCTTCCGATCTTCTCGCGGCGGCATCGCTCTCGGAGATCGTCGCGCTCATCGAGGCACACCCTTCCCGGCAGGTCACGGCGAAAGGTGGCCCGGCCGATCTCCCGGAGTGTCCTCTTTCGGCCGGCCAGAAGGCGATCTGGTTCCTCCAGGAGATGGCGCCGTCGGGCGCCGCCTATACCATCGCCGCCGCATTGCGTCTCTCCGGTCCTTTGGACCCGACCGCGCTCGAGAAGGCTGTGATCGCGCTGCTAGGGCGCCATGCGTCTTTGAGGGCGCGGATCGTCGCCGGCATCGGCGGGCCGCTGCAGCGCTTCGACGTCGACTTCGAAGCGATCTTTTCACGGGCTGATTGGGGAAGCCCTTCTCCGGAGCAGCTCGCCGCCATGCTCGCCGAGGAAGCCTTCCGTCCATTCGACCTGCTTCGCGGTCCGCTTTTCCGCGTTGCCCTGTTCCGGACCGGCGACTCTAACGTTCTCCTGATCTCCTGCCACCATCTCATCGCCGATCTCTGGTCCCTTTCGGTGGTCCTGCGCGACCTGCAGGATCTCTATGCCGTCGCATTGGGACTGGAAGTCCCGCCGGCCGAGGCGGCGCCTCATCCGGCGGAGTTCGCCGCCTGGCAGGCGGAGCGCATCGGCTCGGCGTCGGGCGAACGACAGCTCGAGTATTGGCGCGCGCAGCTCGCCGGAGATCTCCCGGCGCTGGAGCTGCCCGTCGATCGCGCGCGGCCTCCGTTCCAGAGCTTTGCCGGGGCGGTACGGACGCACCGGCTCGATGCGGATCTGGCCGAGGCGCTGCGCCGGTTTGCCCGGGATAAAGAAGTCACGCTCTACACGCTTCTGCTGGCGGCCTACCAGGTCTTCCTTCACCGCGTGACCGGACAGAAGGTGGTCCTGGTGGGATCGCCGGCATCTGGACGAAGCCATCCGCGCTTCGAGGGTCTGGTGGCCTACCTCGTCAACACCGTCGTCCTGCGAGCCGATTTCACCGCCGATCCGACGTTCGAGGCGCACCTCGCCTCCACGCGTCAGCAGATCCTCGGCGCGTTGAGGCACCAGGACATTCCTTTCGCGACCCTGGTCAAGAAGCTCGCGCCGCCGCGCGATCCGAGCCGCTCGCCGCTGGTTGATACCCTTTTCGATCTGCACGGAGTCGGCGATCTGGTGCGGGGCGATCTGGCGATCGGCTCCGGGCGCTCGGAGCTCGCAGGCGGCGTCCTCGCCGAGCCGCTGCCCATCGATCGGCACGCTTCCCAGGTGGATCTGTCGGCGACCGTCACGGACGACGGCCGCGACCTCTGGGTCGAATGGGAGTACAACTCCGATCTATTCGAATCCACCACCATCGAGCATCTTGCGGGCCGCTTCGCGACGCTGCTCGCCGGAATCGCCGCCTGGCCTGAGGCGAAAGTGTCGCGGCTGCCGCTCCTGACTCCCGGCGAGCGCACGGCCGTGCTGCGGGAGTCCAATGCCGGGGCGCGACCCGAGAGATTCGTGCCGGTCCACCGGCTCTTCGAGGCGGAGGCCGCACGGCGGCCGGGAGCACCTGCCGCGATCCACGAAGGAGCGACCCTCACCTACGGCGAGCTGAATCGTCGGGCCAACGCTTTGGCGAGAAAGCTGCGCCATCGCGGTGTCGGTCCCGAGTCGCGCATCGCGGTCTGTTACGGCAAGTCCTTCGAGCTCCTGGTCGCCCTGCTGGCGGTGCTCAAGGCGGGCGGCGCCTACGTCCCAGTGGATCCTTCCCTTCCCGCCGCCAGGAAACGCCTGATGGCCGCCGATTCCGGTGCTGTCCTCCTGCTGGCGCCCGACGCCGGTGCGGCTGATTTCGGGTCGGACCTGCCGCGCATCGGCCTCGAGGAATTCCGGGCGCCCAGCGGACGCCATGGCATGGATGATCTCCAAGATCCCGCCCCGCACAGCCTTGCCTACGTCATCTATACGTCGGGAACGTCGGGAGTCCCCAAAGGGGTGGCCGTCACGCACGGCAATCTTTTCAGCGCCTATCGCGCCTGGGACAAGGTCTGGGGCCTGCGCTCGCTGTCGACCCACCTTCAGATGGCGGCCCCCGGCTTCGATGTATTCACGGGAGACATGGTCCGCGCCCTCTGCTCGGGCGGCGTCCTTCTCCTCGTCGACCGTGAAACCCTGCTCGATCCTCCTGCGCTGGCTTCGCTGGCGCGGAATCACCGTCCCGATTTCGCCGAATTCGTGCCGGCGGCGCTGCGCGAGCTGGCGGCTCATTTGACGCGTGTCGGAGAGCGCCTGGATTCGCTCGAAATCGTGTCGGTCGGATCGGATGCCTGGTCGATGGCCGACTATGTCCTGTTCCGCCGGGTGTTCGGCACGCGGACACGGCTCTTCAACTCGTACGGCGTGACCGAGGCGACGATCGACAGCACCCTCGAGGAAGTGGCGGGAGCGCAGACGCGTCCGGTGCCGGCGGTGGGCAGGCCGCTTGCGAACACCGCCGCCTACGTCCTCGATTCGCGCCTCGAGCCGCTGCCCGCCGGAATCCGCGGAGAGCTGTGCCTGGGCGGACCGAGTGTGACGCGCGGCTACCTCGGACGCCCCGAGCTGACCGCCGAGCGCTTCCAGCCCGATCCGCACGGGCCGCCCGGGTCGCGCCTGTATCGCACCGGGGACACGGCGCGGCGCCTGCCGGACGGGCGGATCGAGTTCATCGGCCGCGCCGATGCCCAGATCAAAATCCGCGGGTTCCGCGTCGAGCCCGCCGAGATAGAAGCCATCCTCAATCAACACCCCGCGGTGCGCTCCTGCGCCGTCGTGGCCCGTGAGCATGGGTCGGGCCTCCGTCTCGCCGCCTATGTCGCGAGCGACGGGCTGTCCGACGGCGCCGCTTCCCTGCGCGCCTACCTGACGGAGCGCCTGCCCGACTACATGGTCCCGTCCACGCTGATCCTCATGGAGTCGCTGCCGGTCTCGCCCAACGGAAAGATCGACCGCCGAGCGCTGCCTCCCCCCGAATGGACGGCGGATTCACCGCCGTCCGAGGTGGTCGCCGCAACCGAGGCGGAGCAGGTCCTCGGAGAAATCTGGGCCCGAATCCTGCGGGTTCCCCGCGTCGGGCCCGAGGACGATTTCTTCGCATTGGGGGGCGATTCGATCC
>DASTZC010000210.1 GCA_035764505.1 Candidatus Polarisedimenticolia bacterium | reverse complement strand
CGCACACTCCGGTCCCCGGGTTGCAGCTCGAGGCTTCATGGCAGCTCGCGGCCGGAGCACAGGTGACGGGACTCCCGCCCGTGCACGTGCCTGCCGAGCAGCTGTCCACGGTGGTGCAGGCATTGCCGTCGTTGCAGGAGGTGCCGTCCGGCAGCGATGCGCCCGTCTCGCACACTCCGGTCCCCGGGTTGCAGGTCGAGGCTTCGTGACAGCTGGCGGCCGGAGCACAGGTGACGGGACTCCCGCCCGTGCACGTGCCTGCCGAGCAGCTGTCCACGGTGGTGCAGGCATTGCCGTCGCTGCAGGAGGTGCCGTCCGGCAGGGCCGCGCCCGTCTCGCACACTCCGGTCCCGGGATTGCAGATCGAGGCCTGGTGGCAGCTGTCGGCCGGAGCACAGGTGACGGGGCTCGCGCCGGTGCAGGTGCCCGCAAGGCAGGAGTCGACCGTGGTGCAGGGGTTTCCGTCGTTGCAGGAAGTGCCGTCCGGCAGCGCCGCGCCCGGATCGCAAACTCCCGTGGCCGGATTGCAGGTCGACGCCGCGTGGCAGCCGTCGGGCGGCGGGCAAACGACCGGGGATCCGCCCGCGCAGCTTCCCGACTGGCAGCTCGAGCTCACGGTGCACGCATTGCCGTCGTCGCACGCGATGCCGTCCGGCTTCGCCGGGGCGTTCTCGCAATTGCCCGAGTTGGGATCGCAGGTGCCCGCGTCATGGCACACGTCGGGAGGCTGGCAGATCACCGGAGTCCCGGTGCAGGTCCCGTTCTCACAGCCGTCGGTCAGCGTGCAGGCGTTGGCGTCATCGCAGGAGAATCCGTTCTCTTTCGCCGGATTCTGGCATCCGCCGGGCCTGCACTGATCCACGGTGCAGACATTCGAATCGGCGCAGGAAGCATCGTCCTCGCAGAACGGCGAGTCGATGTCGCCGCGGCTGTGATTGAAGCGGATGCCTCCCAGCGTCATCAGGAAGTTTGTCCCGGTGAAGCCGATCACGCCGTTCATCTCATGGATGCGATCGGCGATGGCGTTGGAGCCCCACATCGCCGGGCCGTGACCGAGAGCCGCCAGCCCCGTCATCTCCACGTTGGGATGGGGATCGAACAGCGAAGCATGCGAGGTGGCCGGATTCACCTCGTAAAGTCCCGCCCCCTCACCGATGTTGGACCAGAGCCACAGACGATCGCTGTTGTCGAAGGTCAGATCGCCTCCATGGATCAGCAGATCGACCGTGCCGATGCGCGTCGCGACGGCGGTCGTGAGATCGATGGTGTACAGGCCGTTGGTGTCCTGGTTCAATGCGTACAGAGTCCCGTCGTTGCGGAAGGTGAGGCCGGTCATGCCGGGACGGGTCAACCCGTCCTCGGTGATGACCCCGATCTCCTGGACCAGCGCGGGAATCGTGGACGAGGGGTCGAGATCGACCCTCAGCAGGATGCACGAAACGTCCGTCGCGCACCGGTTGGTCGGGGTGTTGTCGCTGGCGGCCAGGTAAAGTGTCCTGGCGTTGGCAGCAGCCATGGCCAGCACCGGAGAGTAGGCAGTCCCGAGATCGGCCTTGAGCTGCAGGACCCCGTTGGCCGGATTGACGCCGTAGACGCGGGTCAGGCTTCCTGAAAAAGTTGTGTCGATCAGGTAGAGCGACGGCTGTGCCAGGCTCGCCGAGCCCAGAGTCAAGGTCAGGCACCCAAGACCGGCAACCATCCAGACGAGCTTCCGAGGAACTCTCCCCCTCACGGTAGACCCCCCCTCTCTTTCTGCTGTCGCCGGATTCAGGCGAGTGGACTTAACCGCCTTCACAGGGGAACCCGGATGTCTCGACGGAGATCGCCGGTGCAGGCAGGGTAGCTGCAAGCAAGAACCGGACCCGGAGCGCTCCGGCTGGCGCTCTGTGGGAGTCCGCCTTTCAATCCTCAGGGTCGCGCATCTTATATCAGTTCGTGCGATTCGAGCGCAAGTTTATTTCTCATGAAAGGGCCGAGGGGCGGCGGTTTTCGCCGATCCGGGTGCAGCGGCTTGCGCACAAGTGCAGGGCACTGCATAGGGAGGGCGGGACGGTGCATTGTGGTGCACGCTTTTCTCTCGGAGCCGAAGCGCTTTCAGGGTGAGCGCGGCACGCGCCTTTTCCACACCGAGGCCACCTCCAGCCCGAAGGCCCGGCGGACCGAGAAGACACGCGAGAAGTCGCGCCGCAGGATAACCGGATCGTAGGGAAGGTCGTAAATCGTCGCTTGCCGCGGGTCGGTGCCGCGGTCGTCGGAGAGCGTCGAGCCAAGCTCGATCACGGCATAATCTGCGCCGGCGAGCAGGTCTGCCTGGGAGCGCAGGCCGTTCTCCAGGGTGATGCCCGGCGGGCCCGCGGCATGCACGATGTGCGAGGCCAGGAGGTAGGTGGCGACGATCGAGCCCGGCTCGGCGTGATCGGCCATCCAGCGCAGCGCCTGCTCCGTACCGTCGGTCGTGACCTGCACCACGCCCCGGTAGCCCAGGGTCGCGCGCCCCGCCAGACGGCGCTCGCCCAGGTACTGGTAGCCATTCAGATTGAAGTCGGGATAGCAGCGCGCCACATCCAGACCCAGCCAGCCGAACGCCAAGAGCCCGGCGACCGCGAGCAGCGCCGGCCGCGCGCGCCAGCGGCGCGCTTGATCGGCGGCCAACAACGCAAGAACCGGCAGCAGCGGCACCAGGTAGAAGGTCTGCGCCAGCGGCAGCCTCAGGAGCAGGAACCCGTAAAGCAGCAGCGCGGCGAGGAGAAGACGCAGCTCGACCCGGCGCCGGGCCTGCCAGAGAGCCGCCGCCGGAGAAGCCAGAAGCGCCGCGCCGATGGCCGGGCTCGATTTGAACACCAGGCAGGCGGCGTAGAAGACCGCGAATTGCCCGGGGTTCCCCTCGCCGGCCAGGAGATCGTGGAAAGCGCGGCGCAACATTCCCACCAGCAGATCGGGCTCGGTCAGATGGACCGGAGGAACGAGGAAGAAGGTCGCGATGGCATAAGCCGCGATCCAGGCGCCGACGGCGCGCGCCGGCAGCCTCCGTTGCCGCCGTCGGAGCATCCATACGGCGATCGCCCCCCACAGGAGAACCAACGGAAACCATGCGCCCTTCGGCGCCGGGCTTCCGGAGCGCATCATTCTCAGGCAGCCCCACCACCAGACGGTGGCGATGCCGACGAGCAGCAACAGAGTGGCCGCCCACAGCGTGCGACCGTCTCTCTTTGGCAGCGGCTCGCTCGCGCCGTCATCCCAGCGCCCTTTGCAGAGCCATGGCAGGGCGAGTGCCAGAAGGACGAATGACCCGGCGGTGAGCTTCGAAGAGATGGCCCCTCCGAGAGCCAGGCCGCTCGCCAGCGTCCAGCCGATCTCCCGGGTGCGTCGCAGACCCTCCATGCAGATCAGGAAACCGGCCAGAAAAGCGGTGACGAAAAGATCCGATTCAGTGAAGGCGACGCGTGAAAAGGACAGGAAGAAAGGACTGGTCGCGAGGAGCAGCCCCGCAAGCTCGCCGACGCCGGGGCCGAAAACCTGGCGTCCGAGAAAGATGACGCAGGCCAGGGTGAGCGCCCCCATCACCACCGTCATGGCCCGGGACAGACGCAGCGAATCGCGGCCGGTGGCGGCGAAGACGATGCCTCCCAGATACATCGGAAGCCGGCTCTGGCTGGCGTCGAATCCCGAGCCGGAGAACCATCCGTACTGGGCCGAGCCGTAGCTCCGCGCGATGTCCCGGTCCACCTGCTCGTCCCATCCGATCCCCTGGCGTGAAAGGGTCGGGAGGATCAGCGCCAGATAGAGGACGATGGCGAGCGCCGCCAGCGCCCGCCATCCCGGCGAGACTCCTTCGCTCCACAGCGTCATTCCCGCTTCCCCGATCCGGACTGGCGGCGCGAAGGCACCAGATCCTCCAGCTCCTCGATGGTGCGCGGCCAGTCCTTCTTGAGGAGCCGGGACAGAGCCCGGTCGGCAAGCATGCGCCCTCCGGTCTGGCAGCGCGGACAGTAGTTGCATTCATTGTTTGCGTAGACGATGCGCTGGATCGCGGTGCCGCAGACGGGGCAAGGCTGCCGGAAGCGGCCGTGCACCGCCATACCCTTCCGGAATGCCGTGACTTCTTCGGGAAAATCGTCCCCTGCTTCCCTGCGAAGGCGTTCGATCCATTCACGCAGAGTGTCCACCGTGGCGGCGAACAGGCGATCGACTTCCTGGGCGGTCAGGGCCGAGGTGAGGCGCATCGGCGACAGGCGCGCGCGGTGCAGGATCTCGTCGGAGTAGGCATTGCCGATGCCGCTGAACAGCCGGGGGTCGGTGAGGGCCCGTTTGAGCGTGTGGTTCTCCCTATCCAGCGCCGCGGCGAGCTCGCCGGCGGAGCCGTTAAGGACTTCCAAACCGCCCCGATCGAAAGCCGACAATGCTGCCGCGCCACGCACCAGGTGCAGCGAGGCGCGCTTCTTGGAGCCGGCCTCGGTCATGAGAAGGGTCCCCCCGGGAAAGTCGAACGCCGCCGAGCCGAGCCGGCGCGGGATGCGCGCTCCGGCTTCCCTCCAGCGCAGCCTTCCGGCGATCATCAGGTGCAGGACGAGAAAGAGATCCGCCTCGAGGCCGAAGACGATTCGCTTCCCCAGCAGGCGCACCTCACGGACACGCCGCCCGCGCGCCTCGGTCAGCGGCGGGTCGACGGAACGCAACAGGAACGGGCTCGCCAGCCTGATTTGCTGCAGCGGCTCTCCAACGACGCGACGCTCCAGCGCCTCTCGATAGATCGTGAGGTCGGGCAGCTCGGGCATTTGATTCTCCTCGGCCGTGCGCGACGGCGCCGGAGCCGCCAGCACGGCACCTGGTCCCCGCCGATCATAACCGCCGCGGCCTGGGCTCGGGTGCCGCGCGTCTCTTGACGGCGCGACCGGTTCCCCGTACTCTAATGCGCTTGAGGAGAGAGCCATGGGCAACAAATCGAGACCTTCCTTCAAGAAACGCCAGAAGGAAATGGCCCGCCAGCAGAAGCAGATGGACAAGCGCGCCCAGCGCCAGGCGAAGAGCGAGCAGCGGGGTAATGCGCCCCGGCCACCCGGCGAAGAGGACCCCGATCTCGCCGGAATCCGGCCGGGCCCCCAAGCCCTTCCCGACGAATGGAACTATGTTCCTCCCCCGCCGGCGAAGGACTCGGGCGAGGAATACTAGCGCACCCGACCTGCCAGGCCAGCCTTTTCAAGAACAGCGGATTCTCTGGGACTTACAACCCGTACGCTCGCGTCGAACGGTCACGGCGTGTCTTCGTGGAAATGGGTGTGGGATTTTGTCGGTCAAAATAGCTGCGGCCCCCGGAGAGTTCCCGGGGGCCGCTTGGTGAACATTGGTCTTAGGCGGGGCGGACGTTCTCGGCGGCAGGACCCTTCTGGCCCTGGACGATGTTGAACTCCACGGCCTGACCCTCGGAAAGGCTCTTGAAACCCTGCATCTCGATCGCAGAGTGATGGACGAAAACGTCCTTCGAGCCGTCGTCCGGGGTGATGAATCCGAATCCCTTCGCGTCATTGAACCACTTCACCTTACCTCTTGCCATGCTACTCACTTCTCCTCTGCCACAAATGGCCTTGTTGAGGGCGAAATTGCCCCCGCGTCTACCCTCACATTGAGACATCGGGATTCGTCAGACAACCGGAATACAGCGCGGTTTTACCAACGGGTGAGATCACCAATGCGGGATATTCGACGCGGTACTGTAATAGACACTTCCGGCTCTGTCAAGCAATTTTTCCGTCTCCCGCATATTCATCCATCTGGCGGTGCCGCGCGCGGATGAGGCAGGCTGCGGCCATGCGCCGCGCCATGCCTACGCATCGCAATCGGCCGACCCCTGCGCCCGGGAGTTGGCAGCGTGGTGTGGCGTCCCGTCCGTGGGCGCGGGTATCGAGCTCCACGAATAGGGACCGGTGTTGCCGATCGAGCAGACGCTGCCCAGGAGCGTGAAGGTGCAGCCCGGCACGGCCGGAAAGCCGGTGCGCTGCCCGTAGAGGATGTGGTGCGGCGAGCCGCCGCTGCAGCTCGCCGCATCGAAGGAGACGGAGAGACTCGAGCCGTAGGGCGGCGCGTAGACTCCGGCGGCTCCCTCCTCCACAAGGTTTCTTTCCGGCTGATGGCACGAAGGTATACTCCCGCACCCTTCCGATGTAACGCGATTTTTTCGGGGAGTGATGACGCGGCTCGAACGCGGGCTCAGCGCTCCTAAGGCGCCGCAAGCGGCCGGCTCGAGGGCCGTTGATCGGGCGGGATCAGGCAGACCACGGCGCGAAACTTGCCGTTGGCCCCGCGGGGGATGCGCGAGACCGCATCAAAAGCCACCTCGATCGCGCCGAGCCGCTCCTGCAGACGCTGGGCGATGAGGTATTCGTGGCGGCGCGCGAAGCCCGCATCGGGAACGTATCTCACGACCAACCGCCCCAGCGCTTCCTGGATGATCTGCGCTTCCTTCATCGGGATGTCGGCCTTGAACACCGGATCCAGACGGCCGATACGGCGGCCGTCTGCCGTGAAGAGGATGTCATCGACGCGCCCTTCGATGCGCTCGAAGCGCGGCAGCGTACGCCCGCAGCCGCAGGCAGCCCCGGCTGGCGCGCGCACGGCGCGATCGCCCACCCGGTAGCGGATCAGCGGCATGTCGGCATTCAGCAGTCCCGTGGCCACCACCTCGCCAGCCTGTCCACGCGGCACTTCCTCGCCCTCCTCCAGGAGCTCGACGAGGCCCGCGTCGGGCCACTCGTGCAAACCGCCTTCCGAGCACTCCCCCGCCGCCGAGGCGATTTCCGCCATCCCGTAAGTCTCCCGGACCGGACAATCGAAGGCCTGCTGGATCGCCTGGCGCTGTCCCTCGAACAGCGGCTCTGCGTTGGTCAGAGCGACGCGCAGCTTCAAGGCGCGCCCCGCCTCGGGATGAGGCGAGCCCAGGACGCCGAGCGCCAGCGCATGCAGCGATGATGAATAACCGTAGAGGTATTCGATCCGATAACGCTGCAGCGCCTCCAGGTAATAGGGGAGCAGATCCGGCGCCAGGTGATAGGAAGACATGTAGAGCTGGTTCAGCCCGCGGTTCCACACCCAGAACGGCGGGCGGCGCGCCCCGGCCGCGGTGACCAGCTGCCCTCCCAGATTGGCCCACCGGCAGGCGCGATCCACGCCATGCCACAGGCGGCTGCGCACCTCGAATAGCGCATACCAGGCGAGATTCGTCTCGCGGCTGCGCCAGAGCGTGAGAGGCTTGCCGCTCGTCCCGCTCGTGTGCAGGCTGACCATCCTCTCGGGACGTCTGCCCTCGGCGAGGAAGGCCCGCGGGTGTCGCCGGAGATCATCCTTCTCGAGCAGCGGCCAATTCTGCAGCACGGCGGGATCGCTTCGATCGCCGGCGCGCCGGCGGGCGGCCCAGGCCTCACGATAGAACGGCACCTTGGTGGAGGATAGCTCCAGGAGCTTCGACAAACGGGCCTGTCGCCATTCCTTCCAGCGCTCCTCGCTCCAGTGCTCGCGATCCAACGCGTCGGCCATCAGCCGATCGGTCTCTCTCCCGTAGCGCTGTCGCGTCAGACGCGCCCCGTGCACCCCAGCCGCGAAATCGCGCAAGGCGGCCGGCATGCTCCAGTAGATTCGCTGCGTCAGGGAGTTCATCGGTCCGGGCGGCACGGAAAGAGGGATCTATCGAGCGCGGCCGGGTCTGGAGGAGCCTGGTTCATGGCGGCAATGCAATCCAATGGGGCTTCATCCCAGCGCGCCGGTCCGATCATGCGATGCGTCGAACGGGCCGCCAGGTCTTTACCAGCGCGCGATCCGGAGCTCGCGATAGGTTTGCGAAGTGGGGTCCTGCCAGAACGCTTCGATGGCGGGCAGGATCGTCCCGGCGGTCCCATGCGAATCGGGCTTGAACAACGCGCTTTGCCTGAGCCTCAGTGTGGTCACCACCAGAGAGGCGAGAATCCTCGCCCCCTCCTCGGTCTCCATGATCGACTCCAGGTAAGCGGATTGCTCGGCGCTCCAGGGGGTCGATTCGCGCCCCAGAGAGCGCAGGAGCCAGGAGATCAGAGCGGGCTTGATCGTTCCGGTGGTCGGAGGCAAGGCGATGCACCTGTGAGGTCTTTGGCGCGAAAACAATCTCGGCGACGCCGCGCGAGCATCTTGATTATAACAGGGCAGGTTGCCGGCCGGCCGGTGAGGCGGTCATCTCGGCGGCTCTCAGCGACCCAGGTCGACCGATACCAGGGCGGGCTGTCCTTCTTCCGGGGTGCGGTTGCGGATGAAAAGAGTGAACCCGGAGCGGCCCTGAGGAACCGCGAACAGCAGGGCCCAATCGCGCGGCACCCGCGACTCGGGCACCGAGAAGAGGGCGTCCCGCATTTCCGTGTCGCTCATCATCCCCCCCGATTTGAGCATGCGAAAGTGCGAGCCGGCCAGCGGCAGTCCGAGCCGGTATTCCTGACCTTCCCGGTCCTTCAGGCGGCAGTCCCACATCAGCTTGATGAAGCCCTTCTCGGCGGCGTTCGGGTCGTCTTCGGCCGCCTGGCTCTTGGGCATCAGATCGAGATGCACCACCAAGACCTTCGAGTCCTTGTTGCTGATCCGAAAGTCCTGGAAGCCCTTGATCATCGAAGCCGCCACCATCTCCGGCTGGCGGATCTTCAACATCCACCGCTCCAAGGGGATCGCCTGGCCCAACCGATAGGGCACCGGGGTGAGAGCCTCCTGGCAGGCAATCAGCCCGAAGGTGGTTCCCAGCGTCAGAAGCGCCCGAGCCGCGCGAATCCCCCTCATCGCCGCCCGCTAGCTCCCGGAGCCGTCCTTCGGCGGCTCCTCGGGCTTCTCGGTTTCCGGCTTCGGATCCGGCGGCGCCGGCTTCTTGCCCTTCCCCTTCCCGGTCGGCTTGTTTCCCTGGGACTTTGCAGGGGCATTGCCCTGCTTGGATGGGCCCGAAGGAGTCGAGGGAGGCTTGCTCACCGAACCGGCATTGCCTCCCTGGCCTGCATTGCCCTGCTTTCCGTCGCGCTGCGGGGCATTGGTACCCTTGCTCGTGTTCCCCGCGTTTCCGTTTCCTTGCGGGGCAGCCTGCTGGCCCTGCGAGCCCTGGTCGGGTGTGGCGCGGCTGTCAGGAGAATTCTGCTTGCCATTCCCGTTCCCATGCGTGCCCTGGGCCGGCTGGCCTTCGCTGTTTTCCGTCGCGGGGGTGCCGTAACGCTGCGGACGTCTCTGGTTTCCCCGGTCCCGAGTGGGATCCCCGCCCGGAGGCGGATTGCGCCGGCCATCCTCGTGCGCCGGCGGCTGGTCGTGGGAGTCGCCGTTGCGCGGCTGCATGGAGTCGCGCTCGTGCTGCCCATCCTGGGATCCGCCGCCGCGATTCGGGTCGTCCTGCGGCGGGTAGGCGTCATGACCCGAAGGAATCTCGCGCCGCCGGGGATCACGATCCTCGGAGCGATCGTCACGGCCGTCGCCGCGCGTCTGGCTGCCGTCGTGTCCCGGAGGGACCTCGCGGCGCTGCGGGCTGCGCCCCGGGTCGCGCCGGAAGACCACGAACTCCTGGTCTTTCACCCGCCCTCCGCGCCCCTCGTCAGGAGAGTCGGTGCGCCGCACCCGGTAGGAGGGAATGGGATGTCCCACGGCCCGCCCGATCTTCTCTTTGCGCACGCTGCGATCGACGATCCGGTTGTCGACATAGACATAGTTGGTGACATGGATGGTGTTCCTAATCAGCGTCACGTTGCGCGCCGCCGGCAGAACGCAGCCGTGCAGGTTGGTCGCCACCAGGTCGCGATCGTGGACGAAGTACCAGGCGGAAGGTCCGAGCGCCACGTTGATGCTCACTCCGCCCCAATCCAAACCGAAGCCGGCGCGCCAGGTGACCTGCCACGGCAGAGGGGCCCAGCCGACGTAGCCGCCCCCCTCGTGCCACGCCACCCAGGCGGGGCCCCACTCCGTTCCCGGGACCCAGACCCACCCGTAGCCGGGATCGGCGTACCAGCGGCCGTAGTGATAAACCGCCCATCCGAAGCTCTCATCCGAAGCCCATGTAAGACCGTAATCGGTGTAGACCCAGTGGCCGTAAGCGTAGGGACGCCAGCCGGCCGGCACCCTGTAGGGAGACCAGACCCATCCGGGACCCGAGACGTAGATCCATTCACCATACGGACGGAGGTCGTCGTAGAACGGCTCGTCCTCCGCGCCGCTGTACGACACCGTCTCCTGCACGGGAGCGGGATCTTCCTGAGGCGGCTGAGGCGCCGGCTGGACGTAGACCCGCTCGGTGGTCACGCACGCCAGTCCCAGCACGCCGCCGAAAAACAGCAAGGCGAATCCGAGCAGTTTCCTCGTCATCGATGTCCTCCGATTCGTGTCCCCTGCCGCGGCGCAGATCGTCGGAGCGTTTCGGGGACCTCGGAGGAATATAGATTTCGGATCGGGCCGCGTCACGCACACCTGCACGGCGCTTTTCTGACGGATTCGAGTGCGTGGCGGGCGCGATCCGTGGAATCGTCGGCGGATTGGCGGGGCGTGAAAGGAGAACGATCGGAGGGAGAGGAAAACCCGTGACACCGTGCCCGCGTGCAGGGCGTCACGGTGTTCAATTCATGGATCGGGGGCCTGGTGTCGCGTATCCGGAACCCCGTCACATTCGGCCGTCGATCGGGGCGGCTCGTCGGCCTCGATGTCAACGTGATTTCCGATCCACGACACTTCGCCGCGGGCCGGCGCAGGATGAAGGTTGACCAAGGGGTCCCCGCCGATCAAAGGACAACCTGAGTTCCGTCCGTCCGTCTGATGATAAGGAAAATTCGATAATGCCCGGTTTGGAGACCCGGCTCGGGGGCCAGGTCGTGGAGGTCTCGGCGCGATCCCTTCCACCAGGTCCCGTTGACCTCTCGCTTCAATCGAACCTTCTCGTGCACCCGGTAATCATGGTCGTTAAGGAACTTCCAAAAGGAGGTTCGGATGCTCAGATGGCACGCCTGGAGTGTAGGGGTCTCGAATTCGTCGGGAGGATCGGAAGCAAAATCACCGAAGACCCCTAGCCTCCCCCCATGCGGAAGATCGAGCGTCACCCGGAAGCTCTCTCCCGCAAGGATGGACCGGGGAACCGGAACCTCCAGCCATTGTCGCATGCGGGAAAGATCGAAAGTCCCGTATTCTTGCAGAAGAGAGTAACCTCCCTGCCACCGGCTGTTCGCTTCGGCGAAGTAATCCCGGAGACAATCCCCTCCGAGCTCATCCCCGTGGAGGAGGATCGGGGCTTCCCCTCCGAGCTGCACGCGCACGACGTCGCTAGGCGCCAATTGAGGCGCCACGTCGACCAGGAGGCGACCGTCCTGAATCGCTCCCGGACCTTGCTCTACCAGACGAAAGGTCTGCTCGATTCTCGAGTCAGGAGAGCGCAGGGTGGCCCTCCACTCCCTCCAGTTACCCCCATCCAAATCGTGCGTCCCTACAACCAACGCGCCGAACAGGGCGAGGATGCCGATCACGCAGCGACTCAGCCTGTCCGGCCCCGTGATCAGGCTCCTGTCCAGCGAAAACAGGATCAAGGCGAGTAGCAGTGCCCTCAAGAACCAACCTGCGTAGAGCGCACTTCGCGGGTCCAGAAGAGGAGCCAGTGAGATTAGTGAGGCCACCTCGAGGACCGGCAAGGCCAGGAGCGCGATGCATCCCGTCAGAAGGAGTCCCCACCACAAAGAGTTTCGAGGCGATCTCTTCGCGAGAATCTCCCCCAGGCGAACCAAGCCCAATGCGGCCAGGGGAGCCCAGGCCACCAAAGCCGGCAGGGCGAGGCGTGCCTGCGTTTGAACCGTCAGGGCGACACCCAGAACGTAGATAACGACCGCCAGGAGTGGCAAGGCTCGTCTCCACTGACTCACCGAACAGGCCATCCCGAGCAGTCCCAGGATCACCAAGGTCTTGTGCCAGACAACGAAAACGGGCCACGGCAGGAGATAATGCTCCTGCCACTCGGCGCTGGGGAGGGCGTAGAGATGATAGGCCTTGCGCAAGCCCATCTGCAGCGGGACGAGGGGATGCCGGCGGAGGTAGCTTCCAATCGCCTGAGAGTAGGTCTGGCCCTCCTTCGTATCCGGGATATCGAAGGACGCGGGAGGTAAGTTGACCTTTGGCGCTTGGGGAATATCCGGGCCCCAACCCTGACTGCAAGGGTGGAGGCCGAAGAAAAGGTCCCTTTCGTAGCTGGGGGCGAGAGCGCCATTGATGGAAACGCGCCCAAAGAGGAGTCCCAGCAGCAACATCATCGGACCGACTGGAATCAGGACTCCTCCCATCATCGAAGCGCCAGCGCGCAGCTTCTGTTTCGGCGTCGTCGGCTGCGCGAGAAGGAGCGCGGGCACGAGAAGGACGAATAGATACTGGCAGGAGGGTTTCCCGATCAGGATCGTTCCCAGGACTGCGCCGATGAGGAGCAGCGGCCCCCTCCTGGTCGTGTCCTTGGGCTCAATCCCCCTGGACAGAAGCCAGAGGAGCCCGGCGAGCAAGAACATGATCAGCGTCTCCTGCATCACCCTGCCGGCCATGAAGATGGTCGGCAGGTAGGTAGCATAGAGGGCGGCGGCGATCAGCCCACACTTCGAGCCATGCATCCGTCCGCCAAGACCGCCGACCAGCAGGACCGTTAATGTGTCGAGGATTACTTGCGCCAAACGCACGGCGAGATAATGATGACCAGCGATCAAGTAGATGAATCCGAGAAACATCGGATAGACGGGGCCCTTGGCAAGAACCAGCCAGCTGAGATCACCCGCGAAATCCCTCAGCACGTCTGTTCTCCATTGTGCCACTCCCGAGAGCAGCTCCGGCAGGCGCGGGCCCATCCAGCTGGCAGCCGCCTCGCCTGCCAGATCGTACACCTGGGAATCGGACACGACGGGGGTCTGGGGCACCCCCAGGACGAATGCGAGTCGCACGGCGAAAGCAAACCCCGCAATCAGAATCCACACGATTCCCTTTCGAGAGAATGCCTCAAGCAAGGACTCACCCTTCCTTTTGAGTTTTACTCGAGTCGCCCCAGGACACGGCACCCCCAAGACCGTGACGCCGCGCCTGCGGGCAGGGCGTCACGGTGTTCAATTCATGGATTGGGGTCCTAGGCGGAAGGCCAGAGCAGGCTGAAGGTCGCGCCGGTGAGCAGGGCGTAAATCAGCGCGTCCATCAGGGAGCGCGCCGTGTTGGACCAGGGCTGGGACTTCCAGATCGAATCGGTGATCTGCGACAGCCCGTAGCTCGCGAAGGCGACCGTTCCGACGATCTGGGCGACCCGCATGCCGGCGTCTCCCGGCTGCAGGGTATGGCGCGCCACGTAGGCGGAGATGAAGCTCACCAGGACGGTGAAGCCGAACCAGAGCCCCAGGTATTTGCCCATCGAGGTCATTCCCTTGGGGCGCATGGTGATCAGGGCGACGGGGCCTTTCACGAACTTCTCCTTCATCGCGGGCTGCTCGAGCTCCTTCATGTTGTCGCAGAAGGGAGTCATGTAGAGGCCCGGAGCGAGGTCGGCCCGGGCGAGCGCCTCGCGCAGCGCGTCTTCCGACGGGAGGCGCTTGTAATCGGCGCGGTGGTACTTGAGGACCATGTGCAGAATCGAGCTGGCCACGAACACGACGACGGCGGAAACGACGACCGGGATCCAGAGGCTTCCGAAAGGCATCGCGTGACCTCCTTGTGAGAGGTCAATTATTACGCATTCGGGCGGCGCACGCTCTCCTTGATCCGCCGGATGTGCCCTCGGCCCATTCCCTTCACCTCGCAGCCCAGCTCGAAGTAGCGGCGGATGTTCTCGTCGTCGAGGATGCAGAAACAGTCGACGATGGCGCAGGGTCTGCCGACCGATTTGACGACCTGGTCGGGATCCAGCTTCAGGTAGGCCTCATGGCGCACCGCCAGGACGATCGCCTCCACCCCCGCCATCGCCTTGTACAGGTCCGGCTCGATGCGCAGCTCCTGCAGGTTCTTCTGGCGGTGGAAGAAGCGCGAGCGGCTGTAGCCCGGCTGCGGGTAATGCTCCTGGTCCTCCAGCTCCCACCAGTGCTCGACGTAAGGATCGTGCACCCGGATGTCGGCGCCCATCTCGGTGAGGCGCCGCACGATCAGCTCCGAGCCGCTGTAGCGCGTGTCCCCGACATCCTCCCGGTAGGCGGCGCCCAGCAGCAGGACCTCGGCGGAGGCAATGGGCCTCCCCAGGTTGCGCAGCCCGTCGCGCACCAGCTGCGCGGCATGCAGCGCCCGGGTGTCGTTGATGTCGATGGCCAGCGGCGTGATCTTGAAGATGTCGTCCTCGAAGCCATGGATGTGGCGGTAGGCCCAGACTCCCAGCCCGCCGTCCTTGGGAAGGCAATAGCCGCCGATCCCGGGGCCCGGGAAGATCATGTTGGAGTGGGTCGGCCGCACCTTGATGGCCTCGATCACCTTCTTGAGGTCGACGCCGTTGCGCTCCGCGAACAGCGACCACTCGTCCATGAATGCCAGGATGGTGGCGCGGAAACTGTTCTCCATGATCTTGGCCGTCTCCGACTCGATCGGCCGGTCGAGCACCGTGAGCGGATACTCCCGCGTGTTGATGACGTCGCGCAGGAAGCGCGCCACGCGGTCGCGCGCCTTGTCGTTGACGCCGCTACAGACGCGCCAGAAATCCCGGATCGACGCCACGTAGTTGCGCCCCGGCATGACCCGCTCGTAGCTGTGGGCCAGCAGCGGATCGGAATCGATGCCGCGCCGCTCGAAGATCTTCTTGAGGATCGGGTAGACGATCTGCTCGGTCGTCCCGGGCGCCACCGTGGTCTCGATGAGCACCAGGGTGTCGGGCGAGATCTTCTCCCCGATGATGGCCATCGACTCCTCGAGCGCCTGCATGTCGGCGCTGCCGTTGCGGCAGTCTCCCAGCGACTCCTTGAGGTAGTCGCACTGCACGTCCACCACCACGACGTCGGCCAGGCGCAGCGCGTCGTAGGTGTAGGTGGCCACCAGGGTCTTCTTCTCCTTGACGCAGCGCCCGATGGCCGTGTCGACGTCGGGGTCCTCGGATTTCACCGGGGAGACGCCACGGTTCAGCAGCGGAATCTTCCAGAAGCTGCGCGGGCTCGGGCGCTGCATGCCGATGACGAACTTGCCCGGATTCCCCTTGTCGTCGACGCTGTCGGCGATGACCGCCGCCATGACGGCGCCCACGAAACCGACGCCCACCACCACCACGATCTGGCGCCCCTGGTCGCGCTGCTCTTTCGCCAGGCGGCTGAGACGCTCGAACTCCGCGGCGTAATCCGTTGGCGAGGGCAGCGGAAACCGCTCGCCGGCCGGGGAAATGGACTCCCTGGCCTTCGTCGCGCTCGCTTGCTGGTCTCCTTCGGTCGAGTATTTCGCCATACGCGATCTTCCTCTGGATGAGATGAACCCGCCGGAAATCCCGGCCGATCCGGGATGATTTGCAGTCCGGCCAATCACCGGGTCCCGGCAGGGTCCCCGGAATCGAGCTCGATATTGAGGCGCTGAGTATATCCGGCGACCCTGGCGCGCGGAAACTATGCCGGCCCCGCACCGGGGTGCCGGGCGCCGCCGGGCTATAATCCGCCGCTTCATAGTCACCGGCGCCGTCTCCCGGCGCCGGGGGCGACCGGCGATAGGCGTGGACGAGTCGATGGAAGCGAGGCCCTCATGAGCCTGTCTATCGAGGAAGTGTCCAAGGAATACCCCGGCGGGGTCTGGGGCCTGCGCGACTTCTCCCTCGCCTTCGAGTCGGGAGTCCTGGGGCTGCTCGGTCCCAACGGCGCCGGCAAGTCCACCTTGATGCGGATCCTGGCCACGGTCACGCGGCCGACCCGTGGGCGTGTGATCTGGAGCGGATCCGACATCGTGCGCCGTCCCGACCCGCTGCGTGCCGTCCTCGGCTACCTTCCCCAGGACTTCGGCGTCTATCCGAACCTGAGCGCGCAGGAGTTCCTCGAGTACATCGCGGCCGCCAAGGGGCTGTCCGCCGCCGATGCCCGCCGCCGCATCGAGGACCTGCTGCTGATGGTCAACCTGGTCGATGCGCGCCGCCGTCCCCTGGGAGGCTTCTCCGGAGGAATGCGCCAGAGGGTCGGGATTGCCCAGGCGCTGCTGAACGATCCCAGGCTGCTGATCGTCGACGAGCCGACCGCTGGACTGGATCCCGAGGAGCGCGTGCGCTTCCGCAACCTCCTGGCGGAGCTTTCTTCCGATCGAGTCGTGATCCTGTCGACACACATCGTCTCGGATGTCGAGGCGGTCGCCACGCGCATCGCCCTGATCCAGCAGGGGCGTCTCGTCCGGCAGGCCACTCCCGAGGAGCTGCTGCGCAGCGCGGAAGGACAGGTGTGGGAGTGGATGATCGCCGGCGACGAGCTGGCGGCGCTGCGCGGGAGATGGCTGATCAGCGGCACGCAACGGCGCGCCGAGGGGGTCCGCGTGCGGGTCGTCTCGCCAGTACCTCCCCGCCCCGAGGCGCGGCCGGTGGCTCCCAACCTGGAAGATGCCTACCTGATGCATCTGGATAGGGATCGCAAGGCGGCAGGATGAGCGCCGGCACCATAGGCCGCCTGGCGTGGGGCGATTTCCTCGAGCGCACGCGGCGCTACGCCTTCCTGGTGACCCTCGCTTTTTCCCTGTACGCCGGGTACGCCTTTCTTCCGCCGAACCATTCCACCTACGTGACGCTGCGTCTCGGAACGTATCGCGGGGTCTACAACTCCGCCTGGGTGGGCGCCGCCATTGCGCTGCTCACGGCGATCTTCCTGGGAATCGTGGGGTTTTATCTGATCAAGAACGCCGTCGAGCGGGATCGCCTCACCGGGGTCGGTCCGCTGCTCGCCGCCACGCCGCTCACGCGCCCGGCTTACATTCTCTCCAAGGTCCTGAGCAATTTCGCCGTCCTGGCGATCATCGCGCTCTCGGTCGCGCTGTCGGGGGCCCTCACCCAGCTGGTCCGCGCCGAATCGACCGTCCTGCAGCCATGGCGCCTGCTGGCCCCTTATCTCTTCCTGACGCTCCCCTCGATGCTCTGCATCGCCGCGGTCGCGGTGTTCTTCGAGTGCGTCCCGGGCCTGCGGGGCGGGGTGGGGAACATTGCCTATTTCTTCCTCTGGTCGTTCGGGATGGTGGCCAGCGGGGTGGGCTCGCGCAGCGGCGGGAGCGATTTCATCGGCTTCGGATGGCTGCTTCCTTCGATGCTACGGGCCTGCAAGGCCGCATTCCCCGGCTACGATCCGAGCCGGGGCGAGCTCGCGATCGGCCTCAACTTCAGCACGACCGGGGCCTGGAACATGCAGACCTTCGTATGGAACGGGATTTCCTGGAGCGCTCCGCTGCTGGCATCGCGGCTCCTCTGGATAGGTGTCGCGGCCGCCTTCGCCACGGCCGCCGCTTTCTGCTTCGACCGCTTCAGCGAGGCAAGCTTACCCCTGGCGGCCCGGCGGCGCCCCCGCAAGCGACGATCCGAATCCGAGCGCGCCGCCGTGCCGGCGCCGATCTCCCCCGGCTTCATTGCGGCCGGGCTTCCCGCCTCCTTCTCAGCGCCAGCGGCCCGGTCGACCGGACTTTCGCGCCTGGCGCGCCTGGCGGCGGCCGAGACGCGCCTGCTCCTCAAGGGAGTTTCGACCTGGTGGTATCTGGTCGCGGCGGGGCTGTGGGTCGCTTCGGCTCTTCTGCCTTTTGAAACAGCCCGACTGAGAATCCTGCCGCTGGCCTGGATCTGGCCGGTCCTGCTCTGGTCTTCCCTTGGAACGAGGGAGGGACGATTCGGGACCGGCGCGATCGTTTTCTCGACACCTCATCCCATGCGCTTCCAGCTGATGGCGGCCTGGCTCGGAGGCGTGGCGGTCGCACTGCTGACCGGCTCCATCCTGGGGATTCGTCTGCTGGTCCAGGCTGGTCTCGCCGATTTCGGCGGATTCCTGGTCGGCGCCCTTTTCATTCCGGCGCTCGCCCTCACGCTCGGAATCTGGACCGGCACCAGCCGGAGCTTCGAGGCGATCTATACCTTCCTTTGGTACGCGGGCCCGCTGCAGCCCATCCCGTACATCGATTTCATGGGGGCTTCTCCCGTCTCGATACGCCTCGGCACGCCTCTATTCGTTCTCGCCGTGACCGGCCTGCTTCTGGCCCTGGCCGCGGCGGGACGGAATAAACAACTCCGAACATGATGGTCGCCTCGTTGCGCAACCCGTTGCCGTAACGGCATTTCATCTTCGCTTAAGAAACCTACAAAAATGTAATTACAGGTGAACACCTGTGACTCGCCACCGTCCACCCCCGACGACAAAACGGCGGACCTGAATCGGGAGATCCATTGGCGCGATCCTCGAGCCGCGCAGATTTCTCACCCGCCGCCGTGAAGGAACACAACCTTTCGAATGAGTCGCTTGGGTCCACCTGCAAGATCCATGGATCACCCTTTCGGTCATCCATCGACATGGCCGCGGGAATCGGGCACAGATCCTGCTCGCGATTTGCTCCTCAACATATTTCCACATCGTTGCGGGGGTGGATCCCGCGGGAGGTCCTATGAGCGCATTGAAGGTCTTCATGACGGCCGGGAGTGTGCGTCCGGCTACAAGCCGGCGCGCCAGCCTCATCGCCCTGGTGGCAATCGCCGCCGTCACCCTTGGAGTCGTGGGCTGCTCGAAGCCCGGTCCAGGCTCCGCGAAAACTTCCGACGAGCTGCTCACCCAGCTCAAGGACGACCGGCAGCAGATCGACACGACCACCGACACCATGATGAAGCGGATCGACATGTTCAACGCCTCGCGCAAGCCGGGGGAGCAGACGCTGCAGTTCGCCGAGATCTTCAACCAGGACCTCAGCCCCGAGCAGCGTGACACGCTCAACCAGTTGGTGCAGGAGGAGAAGGACGTCTCCTACAAGGCCCTCCTCCAGAAGATCATCGCCGACCGCGAGACGATTCACGGCTTGCAGGAGAACGTCATGCACCTCGAGCAGTCGCTCTCCGACAAGTTCGTCGTCGTCAAGAAGGGAGACAAGCAGCGGGACCTGGCGATGAACTACCTGACGACCGAAGCCAGCCTCGATGCCCAGAAGGCCAAGTCCCTGATCTCGCAGGTCGACACGACCGACGAGCTGCTTCCCGGAAACAAGGTCTGGTTCTTCTACAATCCCAAGGATGACACCTTCCGGACCTACGTCACCCAGGGCGAGGCCGGACAGACGCCCCTGGCGGTGCGGCGTGCGCGCCAGCGCCAGCTGATCCAGGAGCGCGACGCCTACAGGGCCGAGCGCGATACCGCGCAGGGCGAGCGGGACTCAGCACGCGGCGAGCGCGACTCCGCGCAGGCCGAGGTGACGACGCTGACAGCGAACAAGGCGGAGCTGGAGGGCACGGTCAGCCAGCTCAACGACGACATCGCCTACCGGGAGAACAGCCTTTACTACCACGCCGCCGACGAGAAGACGCTGAAGAACGAAGGGGTCCTTTCCTCCGTCCTCAAGCGGGTGCAGAACGTGAAGGGCGTGACCTACGACGAGTCGCTGGATCTCCGCCAGGGAACCACCATCACCCTGACGCCGGAGACCTTCGGACTGCAGGAGATCCGCAATGTGAAGCTGCTTCCCTCCATCTACCGGGAAGGAAGGGACTTCGCGATCGAGAAGAAGGACGATCACAGCGAAGCCAAGCTGGTCATCCTCGACCCCGACATTTTCCGGGGGAAGGAAGTCCTGCTCGTCATCGGAGGCTGATCCACCGTCCTATTCCTGCGGCGTGCGCCGGATGCTCGTTCCTCCGGTGCACGCCGTTTTTTTCTCCCCCGGCGCTGGCCTTCCTCCATCAGCCAATCAGCCCACGACATTTGTGATTCGGCGTCATCCGCGGTCTGATACCGTCCACCACGGACGACAACTCGACGGAACTTCCTGGAGAATCGCGGCTCCCGCCCGGAGAAATCGGCGCGCGCACTGGATCGAGGCTAGAGCAATTCGATTGAGTCGGTTGCAGACCTTGCCTGTCACGCAGCCCCAGCCTTGGTCCGAAAGCGATCAGGAATCGGGCACGGATCCTGCTCGCTTCTGGTGCCTCAACATATCTTCACATCGATGCGGGGGTGAATCCCGCGGGAGGTCCCATGAGCGCATTACACGTCTTCATGACGGCCGAGAGTGCCCGTCAGGCCAGAAGCCGGCGCGCCTACCTCATCGCCCTGGTGGCGGTCGCCGCCATCTCCCTCGGAGTCGTGGGCTGCTCGAAGCCCGGTCCAGGCTCCGCCAAGACCTCCGACGAGCTGCTCACTCAGCTCAAGGACGACCGGCATCGGATCGACGAGACCACCGACACCATGATGAAGCGGATCGATATGTTCAACGCCTCGCGCAAGCCGGGGGAGCAGACGCTGCAGTTCGCGGAGATCTTCAACCAGGATCTCAGCCCCGAGCAGCGCGACGTGCTCAATCAGCTGGTGGAGCAGGAGAGGGACGTCTCCTACAAGGCGCTCCTCCAGAAGATCATCGCCGACCGTGAGACGATCCAGGGCTTGCAGGAGAACGTCGCGCGCATGGAGCAGTCGCTCTCCGACAAGTTCGTCATGGTCAAGAAAGGGGACAAGCAGCAGAATCTGGCGATGAACTACCTGACGACCGAAGCCAACCTCGATCCGGAGAAGGCCAAGTCGCTGCTCTCGCAGGTCGACACCTCCGACGAGCTGCTTCCCGGGAACAGGGTCTGGTTCTTCTACGATCCGAAGCAGGACATCTTCCGGACTTATGTGACGCAAGGCGAGGCCGGACAGACGCCCCTGGCCGTGCGGCGCGCGAAGCAGCGCCGGCTGATCAGGGAGCGCGACACGCTGAAGGCCGAGGTGTCGACCCTGCAGGTCAACAAGGCGGAGCTGGAGACCACCGTAGGCCAGCTCAACGACGACATCGCGGCCCGGGAGAACAGCCTTTACTACCATGCCGCCAACGAGAAGACCCTGAAAGACGAGGGAGTGCTCAGCCCCGTCCTCAAGCGGGTGCAGAATGTCAGGAGCGTGAGCTACGACGAGTCGCTGGACCTCCGCCAGGGGACGACCATCACCCTGACGCCCGAGACGTACGGGCTGCAGGAAATTCGCCATGTGAAGCTGCTGCCGACCATCTACCAGGAGGGGCGGGATTTCACCATCGAGAAGAATGCGGACAACAGCCAGGCCAGGCTGGTCATCCTCGATCCCGACCTTTTCCGGGGTAAGGAAGTCCTGCTCGTCATCGGAGGCTGATCGCACCGCTTTCTCACGGCCCGTGCCGGTTATCTGTCCTCGCCGGCGCGGGCCGTTTTTATTATGCTCTCGCCACGGCCCGCCTCAGTCTTCTATCCGCACATGCCCCTTCTGGGAGGCCACGCGCGTGATCCAGGCTTCCACGCCCGGAGTGCGCGACAAATCGAACCCTCCTTCGCCCGCCACGTGGGTATAGGCGTACAGGGAGAGGTCGGCGATCGAATAGCGCCCGCCCACCAGGAAAGGGTGCTTCGCCAGGTGGCGCTCCATCGCGTCGAGCGCGCGGGCTCCGGCCGCCTGCTTCGCCTGCAGCTGCGCTGGATCGTAGGCAACGCCATGGGTCAACCAGAAGCGGGCCACGGCGATGTTCGGCTCGTGGTCGTACTGCTCGAAGAACTGCCACTGCAGCACCTGGGCGCGCTCGTAGCGATCGGTAGGGACGTAATCCGTCCCGTCGGCGAAATACCAGAGGATGGCGTTCGATTCGGCCAGCGGCCGGCCATCTTCCAGGATGAGGGTCGGGACGCGCAGGGCCGGATTGGCCTCTCCGAGCACCTGCCTTCGATTGGATCGGTCTTTGACGTCCACCTCGACGCGCTCGTAGGGCAGTCCGAGATGCGCGAACAGCAGCCTGACCTTGTAGCAATTGCCGGAATACGGGGAATCGTAGAGGAGCAAGCCCATGAGACCCACCTCCATGCCTTTCTCGACTGGGTTTGATTCCGTCGGAATGAAAATCAGGGGATCGGCGCCTGGGGGCGGAGTATAGCCGAGGCCGCTGTCCCAGGCCTCCGGCTGTCCAGGATCTGGCCACAAAGCGGGTGAAAACGCCGCCCGGCCGTCACCCGATGCGATCCTCTCACCGTGAATCTGGATTTCGAAGCCTGTCGAGACCATATTCCACACGCCATGGCCCCCTTATCAGCGACCCGGTCCCTATCCGCGCTCATTCTTTTCATCGGCCTGGCCCTCATTCCGTTTACCGGCTGCGGGGTGACCGCCATCCCGGCACCCGCCACCGAGCCCGTCCCCGCACCCGTCAGCGAGCCGACCCGCGAGAATGTCGAGGCGTCCCGCCCGCTGGCGGTGCAGGCCGGCATGCAGTTTCCGGCCGGCGGCATCTATCATCCGCTGCGCAAGGGACAGACCCTTTCCGATCTGGCGCGCGCCTATCGCGTGCCGGTGGAGACCCTGATCCAGGTCAACGGCATCCACGATCCCGGGAACATCCCGGCCAAGACCCCGATCTTCGTCCCGGGAGCAAAAAAGCTCCTCGAGGTTCCCTCCGATCCGCGGGCCGATTCGCGAATCGAGCTGTCGTGGCCGCTCAAAGGGCCGATCACCACCCGCTTCAACCTCGGAGATGAGAAGTCGCGGCACCACGAAGGCATCGACATCGACGGGGAGTCGGGCGAGCCGATCCACGCCGCCGCCGCGGGATGGGTGGCGCAGGCCGGGCGGGACGGGCGGTACGGCAACTGCCTCCTTCTCGATCATGGCGACGGGCTCACCACCTTCTATGCCCACGCCAGCAAGCTGCTGGTGCACGAAGGAGACCGCGTCGAGCGTGGCCAGACGATCGCCGAGGTGGGCCGCAGCGGCAACGCCCGCGGCACGCATCTCCACTTCGAGGCCCGGCGCCTCGGCAAGCCCTTCGATCCTCTCCGCATGCTGCGCGACGAGACGGTGGCTCCCGCCGCGCGGCGCCCGCAGCGCCAGCACTGAAATCTCCAGACAGGTCGAAAAGCCGCGCTGAAGAAGATCGCGAATCCCGCGGCCCGCGTGGCGGGGGCAGCGTCGGGAAAGCGCCTCGTGTATGATGCGGCCGGTTTTCGGGATTGCCATGATCAACTTTACCGATGGAGGTGCCTGGTGAGCCGAGCTGCACGGGTCGTGATTTGCCTCTCCTTGATTGCGGCTGGATTCGGCGCGCTCTCGTCTATCCACGCGGCGGGCGGAGACACTTCCGGCACCCCCGCGCCGCTGGTCGACACCTACAAGTCCCTCTCCGACGCCATCCTGGCGGTGAAATCGTCGGAAGCCAATCTCGTCCGGTCCATTCTGGGGAGCACTTACGGGCATGCCGAGGCAGCGCTGGCGGAAGCCCGCGCCAACATGAAAGCGAAAAAGCCCGCCAAGGCCGAGATCGAGAAGCTCGCCTCGCTCGTCTCGCAGCTGGGCAATGAAGGCGACGGATCGGTGGCAGGCGTCCGCAAGCGGCTGCTGGAAGGCGGGCACCATCACAACGCCCAGGGCGAGCAGAAGGGGATCTACGACGAGGGCTTCGTCATTGTCACCCGGGCGGCGAAGAAGGTCTTCCTGGACGCCGCCGGAGCGATCGGCAAGCTAGCGGCTGCTCCGGATGCGGCCGCCCTGGATGCCGAATGGCAGAAGGTCTCCACGCAGTTTTCCGAGCTGATGGCAAAGGGGCATAGCTGATCCATCGGCCCCCGGCATCCGCCTTCCCGGCCCTCCTCACGGTTCTCGTGCTCGCCGGCTGCGGCTCCGGCGAGCGGACTCCCGGCGCCGGAAGCCCGCCCGCGCTTCCCCCGGGCCATCCTTTCCGCTTCGTGGACGTCGGCCGGCAGTCGGGACTGACGCGCGTCCTTCTGGCGGGACGCCCGACCAAGGATCACCTCCTCGAATCGGCCGGCGCCGGCGTCGCCTGGCTCGACTACGACCGGGATGGTCTTCTCGACGTCTACCTCCCCAACGGCTGGAAGCTCTCCGGCAGCGCCATCGTCGAGAAGGGGCGTAACGCGCTGTACCGGAACCTTGGGAACGGGACGTTCGAGGACGTCACCGACAGGGCGGGGGTGGGAGGCGAAGCAGGCTGGTATACCGGCGTCGCCGTCGCCGATTTCGATCAGGACGGCTTCCCGGACATCCTGGTCACCGCCTTCGGTGCGAATCTCCTCTACCGGAATCGTGGAAACGGCACCTTCGAGAACGTCGCGCGCCGCGCCGGGATCGAATCGCCGGGATGGAACACCGGAGCCGCCTTCTTCGACGCCGACGGCGACGGCGATCTCGACCTCTACATCGCCGCCTACATCGACGGCTCCCTCCAGGACGTCCTCGCGGCCCGCCCCACCCTCGACTGGAAGGGAGTCGACAAAGTGGCCTTCGGTCCCTTCGGACTTCCCGGAGCGCCGGATCATTTCTTTCGCTCGGACGGCGCCGGGCGGTTCGAGGAGGCCACGGCGTCGGCAGGGCTCGAGGATCGCATCCTCGCCTTCGGTTTCGGCGTCCGCGCCGGAGACTGGGATCGCGACGGCGATGCCGATCTCTATGTCGCCAACGACTCCGATGCCAACTACCTCTATCGCAACGAAGGTCGGGGACACTTTTTGGAGACCGCTCTCTGGTCGGGGGCGGCGTTCGGCTCGGAAGGGGCGGCGCAGGCCGGCATGGGGATCGCCTCGGGCGATTCCAACGGCGACGGGTCCCTGGATCTGTTCGTGACGAACTTCGCCGAGGACTACAGCACGCTCTATCGCGGCGATGGCGCCGGCTTCTTCCGCGACGTGACCGAAGAGGCCGGCGTGGCCGGGCCGACCTTCGAGCCGCTGTCCTGGGGGACCGCCTTCGCCGATCTCGACAGCGACGGAGATCTGGACCTGGTCGTGGCCAACGGCCACATCTACCCCCAGGTCGACCGGCATCCGGAGCTCGGCGCCACCTTTGCGCAGCGCAACCTGCTCCTGGAGAACGTGGGGAGCGGGCGCTTCCGGGACGCGAGCGGCTCCGCCGGCCCCGGATTCGGCGTGACCCTCTCGAGCCGCGGCCTCGCGGCGGGCGATTACGACAACGACGGCGATCTGGACCTGCTGATTTCCAATCTCGACGCCCCGCCCACTCTCTTGAGAAACGAAACGCCACGCCGCGGCAGCTGGCTCACGGTGATCCTGGAGGTGCCCCCCGGCAAGGGGACTCCGATCGGGACGCTGGTGACGGTCGAGGCGGGAGGACGCACGCTGATCCGTGACCTGGCGAGCAGCGGCTCGTATCTCTCGGTCGAGGATCCGCGCCTGCACTTCGGGCTGGGAGATTCGACGCGGGTCGATCGGCTGGAGGTACGCTGGCCGGACGGGACGCAGACGGTGATGACCGACCTCGAAGCCGACCGCTTCGTGACGATCCGCAAAGCCTCGACCGCCGCGGGCCATTAGAAACAGGTCCAGCCACGCAGAGAGTCAGGCCGCCGAGCCGCGACCCAATCCGCTCCGAAGCAGGGACGGCCCCGCCGGGCGTTGCGCCACCACCACCGTGAGATCGTCGTGTCGCGTCCCGCCGGCGTGCTCCTCCGCGGCCTTTACCATTTTCCCCGCGATGCCTCGCGCATCGGATGCGGCCGCACCCGCCAGAAGCGACCGGATTCGTCCCATCCCGAACTCTTCGGCGCGCCCCGAAGGCGCCTCGACCAGGCCGTCGCTGTAGAGCAGCAGCGTCTCGGTGGCGCGCAGGCGCGTCCTGACGGCGGTCCATTGTGGGTCGGCCAGGATCCCGAGAACCGGTCCTGTAGGAGCGATCCCCTGGAGGCTGCCCTCCCGCCGGCGGATGAGCGGCACGCAATGTCCGGCATTCGCAATCTCGAGCGCTCCGTCCGCAGACAGGCGCGCCACCACCGCCGTGGCGAAGCGATTGGCGGGGAGCTGCGCCAGGAGAAACTCATTCAGATGTCGCAACGCCTGCGCGGGCCGCAGCGATCGTGACGCGCAACCGTCCAGTAATTCCTCCAGCTTTTCCTGGATCATTGCCATGAAGACGGCGGCGGGCAGTCCTTTGCCCGCGACGTCGCCAAGCGCCAGCCAGAGACTCCCGCCGCCGCGGCGCGTTAAGTAGAAATCACCGGTGAACGTCCGGGCCGGACGGGAGAAGGCATGCACGTCCCAGCCGTGGCGCCGCCCGGGCGGCAGCGGCGGCGTGCCGATCTCTAGGCCGCGAAGGGCCGGCAGTGGCGGCATGGCCGGAATCCTTCCTGATGCGCATCGGCGGGGCCGCGCAGCGGCACCTGGTTGTCTGCGCGGATGCGGCGCGCGTCGCGGCAGGTGGGAACGCAGGCAATACCGGTCGTGCGCGATCCGATCAGGCGCACGCCTCGCCGGGCGAGATCATCGAGCTGATCGACGTCGACCCCCTCCCGGCGCAGCAGACGTCGCTTTTTCTCACTGCCGAAAGCATATTCCCCGGTCCCTCCTCCTGCCGGAACCACGCGATGGCAGGGCAGCACGAAGGGAATCCGGTTGCCGGCGACGACGCGGGCCACCGCACGCACCGCGCGCGGGCGGCCGACACACGCCGCGAGCCAGGAGTAGCTGCGCACCTCGCCGCGCGGGATTCGCGCCATCGCCTCGAGCACCTGCGTCTCGAGCGGCGAGGCGCCGCCGAGATCGATCGGCACCCGGCCGCTGGCCTTCCCTTCCAGGGTCGCCAGGATGCGCCGGCGCAACGGGGCCGGGAGATCGGCGCGGCGCGGACGCCGGGCATAGCGCGCCGCCAGCCGCGACAGGAAGGCTTCCTCCCCGCCCCCCAGGTGGATCATGCGCAGGCCGCGGCGCGAGAAGGCCACCCAGAGGGGCCCGAAGGAGGTGGACAGGCGCGCATAGGATCCGGCGGGCTCCAGCGCCTCGCGCAGAGCGCCGGAAGGGACCGCCGCCAGCGATTTCACCGCCCGCGCCAGCTGCGCCAGGTCCGCGACCGACTCGTCGCAGCTGGCGCAGGTGCGCAGGTGCTTGCGCACCGCTCCCCGCTGTGCGGGATGCAGCTCCCCCGTCCGCAGCGCGTCGATTCTCGTCAATACCGTTCTACACCGCATGGGTGACTCCCTTCTTCTCCAGCGACTCGCGCAGCATCTTCAGGGCGCGAAACACCTTGGCTCGCAAGGCCGCCTGCGTCGTCCCGACCGTTCGGGCGATCTCGGCGTACGACATCTCCTCCATGAACCGCAGAACGATCAGCTCCCGTGCCTCCACCGGCAGCGAGGCCAGCGTGGCTCGCAGCACGTCGGCTTCCTCGTGCTGCTCGAAATCGCTGCGCCGTGACCGGACGAACGGCCCGATCCGCCCGTCGTCGTACTCCTCCAGCGGCCGCTCCAGGGCGCGTCCTTTGGGGCGGCGTTTGTTGAGGCAGAGGTTGCGCACCGCCCGGAACAGCCAGGGGCGCAGCGCCAGCGAGGCGCAGCGCCTCTCGTCGTACTGCCGGGTCAACGCCCGGTGCGCCCGCACCAGGGCGTCCTGCACCACCTCCTGCGCGTCCTGACGGTTCTGCAGAAACCCGAGAGCGTAGGTGAACAAAGACCCCTCGTAGCGATCCATGAGCCGCTCGAAGGCCCCGGGGGTGCCCCGGCGCACCGACAGGGCCAGGTTCTCTTCAACTGATTCGACGACGATGGCCGCCTCGCCGCCGGTCCAGGAGTTCTTCATGCTTCTTAGAACACGCTTCATCGCGGTTCCGTTCGTTCTTTTTTCAAGAAAAATGGTGCGGCCCGATGGTGCCTTGACAGGTCCGGGAAATCCGCGTATTGGAAGACAAACTCTTTTCTTGCACAGGAGGTTCGCGATGAACAGAACCTGGATGCCGAAGCTGGCGGCGGTCGCGGTGGTGCTCGTGGGGCTTGCGGTCATGAGTTCGGCCATCCCCGTCCCTACGGCGGTTCCCGACTCCCGCATCGACCCGGCACAGTTCCCGGCAGCGAGCGACTGCGGTCTGGATACCGGCCAGATCCCCCCCGGCTTTTTCGACCAGGACGGCGCGGCGCCGGAGCCGATGGCCTGCCGCAGGCTGCCGGAATGCTTCTCCGATTCCGATTGTGACGTCCTCTGCGGCGGCGGCGGGGGAAAGTGCGTTCACAGCAACTGCCCGACTCGCATCTGCAAGTGCCGCTAGATTCACCGGGCCCGACCGCCTTCCGGAAGCCTTGACACACCCGGGGAATCCGCGCATTGGGAGAGCAAATCTCTTCCCTTTCATAGGAGGATTAGAATGCGCAGCGTCTGGATTGGGAAGCTGGCGGCCGTCATGGTGGTCCTGGCGGGACTGGCGGTCATGAGCGCCACGGGCCCGACCCCGGCGGTAAACCTCGATCCGGGGATCGACCCGGCGCAGTTCCCGGCAGGAAGCGATTGCGGCCTGGATCCCGGCCAGCTCCCGCCGGGCTTCTTCGACCAGGGAGCCGTTAATCCCGAGCCGGTGGCCATCTGCCGCCTGCTACCCGAATGCTGGAGCGACTCCGATTGCGACGCACGCTGCGGCGCGGGCCTCGGCAAGTGCGTCCACAGCAACTGCCCGCCGCGCCTCTGCAAGTGTCGCTAGGTCGTTTCATGGGCCCGGCCGCCGTGGGCGGCCGGGCCTGTTCCTCGCCGCAGGACCGCCTCGCTACTTCGATTCGCGGAATTTGATGCTGCACCCTACCGACTTGGTCTCCTTCACTCTGACGTTCTTGCCGGAAACCAGCGCCTCGATGGCGTCCTTCAGGTAGTGCTGCTGCACGTTGGCCGGCTTATGCGAGTCGTCGATGGCCCCGTGGTAGACGAGCGTCCCCTCCTTGGAGAAGAGGAAGCTCTCCGGGGTCCTCGTCGCCCCGAAGTTGCGCGCCACATCCGAGGTCTTGTCCACGACGTAGGGGAAATTGAAGCGCAGCTCCCCGGCGCGCTGCCGCATCTGCTCGTAGCCGTCCTCGGCATGGGCCTTGGGATCGTTCGAGTTGATGACGATCACGCCGATGGAGCGCTCCATCGCCGCGTTGCCGATGGCGGCGATGCGCTCCTGCCACGCCGTCACGTAGGGGCAATGGTTGCAGGAGAAGACGACGAGCGTCCCCTTCTCCCCCGCCACATCCTTGATGGAAAGCTCCCGGCCGTCGACGTTCTTCATCTTGACGCGGGTGGAAGGCGCCTTGTCGCCGATGCCGAGGGCGAAGGCGGCGCTCAGGGAGACTGCCGCCGCCGTCGCGCAAAGCAGGATCCGCTTCATGTCGCTCCTCCCTCAGGAATGGGCGGGCTGGCCCAGCACTCCGATGATCTCTTTCTCCAGCTCGGGCGTCGCCACCGGCCCCTCCCAGAAGCCGCGCCGGCGGCCGCTGGCGTCGAACAGCAAGGTCGCCGGCAGCGCCCCCGTCCAGTGCTGCTCCAATCCGTCGATGGGAACGGTGGATCCTCCTCGGCCTTCAGGTAGGTGGGGAAATCGACCCCCTGCTCCTTCAGGAAGCGACGCACCGCCTCGGCCTCGTCCTGGCTGTCGGCGGAAACCAGCAGGATCTTCAAGCCCCGCGGCCGGTACTTCCGCGCCAGGCGCAGCAGGTGGGGGAACTCCTCGCGGCAGGGATCGCACCAGGTCGCCCATCGATTGACCAGAACGGCGGCGGCGCCGGAGGATCGCACCGATTTCAGGATGTCGGCGGCGCATTCATCAGGCTGTCGCTCGGGGCTCTGCCCGGCTCCGAGCAGGAGAGCCAGAGCGCGGCGAGGCAGGCGATCGCCGCCCGTATCCACCGGGCATGATTCATTTCGTCATTGTACTTCGCCCTCGCCGAGCCGAGCGTCGATTCTTTCCGGCGTGCTAGACTTTCGGCGTTTCACGTGCAGCCCCACCCACGACCACAGCCCCTGGAGTCCAACCGCAGAATGATAGGTGCCGCCGACAGGACCTGCCCCCGCTGGCTCGCCCGGGCCGCGCTGGCCGCGCTGGCAATCTATACCTTCCTGGCGTTCTACAATGCCTTCCTGGCTCAGGTGGAGAAGGACGAAGGCTTTTACAATCTCGCCTTCCGGCTGGTCGCTCAAGGAATTCTCCCGTACCGGGACTTCTACTATCTCGAGAGCCCGGGGCTCCCCTACTATTACGCCTTCCTGCTGAAGGGGTGCGGAATCACCATGCTCTCGGTGCGGCTGCTTTCGACCCTCACCGGCCTCGCCGGACTGCTGGTGCTGGTCGGTTGCGCCGCCCGCGCCGGGGGCCGCCTGGGCGCGGCGCTGGCGGCGCTGCTCCTGTTCTCGAACGCCGCCCAGGCAGAATACTTCGCCATCGATGTCACCTATCCTCTGATCACGCTGCTGCTGGCCCTGGCGATCGCCGTGGAGCTGTCGTCCTGGCCGATGGCCCGCAAAATGGCGCTGCAGGGGATCCTGCTCGTCCTGGCGGGCGCCGCGAAAGCCAGCATCGGCCTGGTCGCCGTGATCTGGCTGGGAGGGCTTCTGTGGAAGCGCCGCCAGGATCGCCGGGCGGTGGCCTGGGGCGTTCTGGCCTTTCTCGCAACGCTTCTGGCCTCGGTGGGCCCGCTCTTCCTCGCGGATCCCAAAGCCTTCATCTTCGACGTCATCACGACGCCGACGCAGCGGGGCCGTCTCTTCGCCTTCATGCACAAGGCCGACCCGCTGGATCAGTTCCTCGAGTTCGGCTGGGGCCAAAAGGTCGAGGCGCTGCGGACCATTCTCCTGTGGCACGTCCCGGCGCTGGTCCTCGCCTTCCTCGGCTGGCCCCTCCGCCCTCCCAAAGCGGTCCGATCGCCGGGGGTGCTCGGGGAGGCGAGCCTCCCCATCACCGCCTCCCTGGTGGTCGGCGCGCTCTTCCACTTCCTGGTTCCTTTTCCGTGCTATCCGAACTACCTGTTTCTGCTGCTTCCCACGCTGACGCTGGTCATCGCGCTGCGCTACACCCGCTCGCTGGACGCTTCCGACCGGGGGATCGGCGCAATCCGGACGCTTGGTCTGCCCGTCCTCCTGTGCGCCCTGCACCTGCTGGCGGGATTGGATCTCAGCAAGATCGGATTGGAGGTGGGAACCTGGCGAAACGGCCCGCAGCGGGAGATGGCCCGCGTGACGGCCGAGGTCGTTCCACCCGACGGTTGGTTGTTCACCGACTACCTGCCGCTGGCGATCGACGCGAACCGCAGGGTCGTCCCGGGAAACGAGGGGGGTCGACATTCGGTGATGCCCGATCTTCCCGATGACCTCGCCCGCGAGTTTCACGTCCTGAACCGCAAGTCCTACGTGCAGCTCGTGCTGTCGGGACGCGCCGACGGCATCGCCCTGACGCAGCAGCTGACGGATCAGTCGATCGGTTCGGTCCCGGGCTTCCTGGAGGAGATCGAGGCGGCTCTGCAGCAGCGGTACGATCTGGTGAAGGAGTTCCCCGCCGGCCCGTATTTCCGATACGGCCGCATGCGGATCTTCAAGCGCCGCTCACCGGCGGCGGACGCCATCCGCCTCGAGAGCGACCCGGAAACGGCGACGGCGCTTCTCGCTCCCTAGAGCGTTGAGGTCCGACCCGGCCGGCGGACCGCTTCCCCGTGAACGATTTCCTCGCGGGTCAGGAACAGAGGCCGGGCCTTCACTTCATCGAAGATGACGGAGACATACTCGGAGAGGATGGCCATGACGAAGGATTGGACGAAGCCCATCATCCCGATCAGGGTCGTGTAAGTGGCCCAGCCGGGAATCGCCAGGTTCGTGAACAGCCGCAGGACGATGGCCACCGAGCCCACCAGGAAGAGGACCATGCCGCAAAGGAGCGAGAAGACGCTGGCGTAGCGCAGCGGCACCTTCGAGAAGGAAATCAGCGCCATCCTGCCGAGCCGGATCAGTCCTCGGAGGCCGACCTGGCTGCTGCCGGCCGGTCGCGCCGGCCGGTCATAAGGCACGAAGGACTGGTGGCCTCCCACCCAGGCCCTGATCCCGGCGAAATAGCGGCTGCGCTCCGGCATGGTGTTCAGGATGTCCACGACCCTGCGATCCATCAGGCAGAAGGTCCCGACCTGCTTGGGAATCGGAATCTCCGCCAGGCGATCCAGCAGAAGGTAGAAGATGGAAGTCCCCCGCCGGATCACGCCGGCCTCGTTGCGGCTGGTCCGCAGCCCGTAGACGACGTCCGCGCCCGCCTGCCATTCGCGGTAAAAATCGGGTATCAGCTCGGGAGGATCCTGCAGATCTCCATCCATCACGACGACCCCCGCGCCGCGGGTCATGCTCAAGCCGGCGCTCAGCGCGGGCATGTGCCCGAAGTTCCGGAACAGGCTCACGACTCTCAGCTCCGGAACGCTGCGGCTCAGGGAGACGAGCTGCGGCTTCGTCGTGTCATTGCTCCCGTCATCGACGACGATGAGCTCGAAAGGGACTCCCAGGCTCCGGCAGCTCTCCACGACGCGGCGCACCAGCTCCCCGACGAGGTGCTCCTCGTTGTGGACCGGCGCGACGACGGAGATCGTGAGCGGCAGCCCGTCTTCTCCGGCAGGAGGCACCCCGATCTCCGAGGGACTCAATTCGAGCTCCGCAGGCCCGGCTCGGGGGGCAGCCCCGGCGGCCGCACTCGGGGAGAGATTTTTCCGGTCTCCCGCCGCAGCACCGCGATCAGGCTGGCACCCCGCGAGTATCCCCGGGGGCTCAATCCCTCGAGCACGCGGGAAAGGACCCGCGTCTCGCGGGCGAATACCTCCTCCAGGAAGTTGTTGAGCGGCCGACTGGGGATGCGGAAGTCGGTACCCGCCCGGCCGAAGGGACGGCCGCGCCACCGCGAGATCGTCCGTTCGAGCCGGATGATGGGATAGAGACGCGAGTTGAAGTAGGAGATCAGGAGGGGCGTCACGGGAAGATCTTTCCACAGCAGCGCCAGGCGATCGATGTCGTAGCGGCGATAGTGGCCGAAGCTCTCGTCATGCTTGCTCCACAGCGCCATGTCGGCGGGCACGGTGATCAGGACATGGGCGCCGGGGCGGATGACCGAGAAAATCTGGGAGAAGAGCAGAAAATCGTCCGGGACGTGCTCCAGCACGTCCATGATCAGGAAGAGATTGGCGTCTTCCCCGGCGTGGCTCTCGCCGTCCGGAAAGGCGCCGCACCAGAAGCGGACGTCGGGGTAGGTGGCCTTCGCCAGCTCGATGGCCTGGGGAGAGCTGTCGACGCCGCTGCATGAAAAGTCCTTGCCCAGCGCCCCGATGTTCCCCCCGGTGCCGCACCCGATGTCCAGGATGGTGCTCCCCTTCTCGGCGGGAAGGATCCTCTCGATGAGCGAGCGCATGATTCTCCGCCGTCCGCGGAACCACCAATGCTGCCTCTCGATGTCGGCGTGGAGCTCGAACTGGGGTGACTGCATCGTGGGATTGTAGCATTTCGGCCCCGCTCTCACCGGGGCGGATTCTACGGCTTCGCGGGATGCGCGGGCGAGGTCTCGAAGGCCGGCTCCTGCTGCTGCAGGCGCCACATGTGCGCGTAGCGCCCTTCCGCGGCCAGCAGCTGCGCGTGGGTCCCGCGCTCCACGATTCGCCCATCCTCCATCACCAGGATCTGATCGGCCCCCATCACCGTCGACAGCCGGTGCGCGATCATGAGGGTCGTGCGCCCCACCTGGATGCGATCCAGCTCCGCCTGGATCGCCTTCTCCGATTGCGAGTCGAGCGCCGAGGTCGCCTCGTCGAAGATCAGGATCGCCGGGTTCTTGAGCAGCGCGCGGGCGATGGCCACCCGCTGCTTCTCGCCCCCCGAGAGCTTCAGCCCCCGCTCCCCCACCTCCGTCTCGTAACCGTCGGGCAAGGCGGCGATGAACTCGTGGATGTGGGCGGCGCGAGCCGCCGACTCCACTTCCTCGCCGCTCGCCTCGGGGCGGCCGTACTGGATGTTGTAGAAGATCGTGTCATTGAACAGGACGGTGTCCTGCGGGACGATCCCGATGGCGGCGCGCAGCGAGGCCTGGGTGAAATCGCGCAGGTCGGATCCGTCGATCAGGATCCGTCCCCCGTCGACGTCGTAGAAGCGGTACATCAGGCGCGCCAGGGTCGACTTGCCGGAGCCGGAATGGCCGACCACGGCAATGGTTCCGCCGGGCGGGATCTCGAAGTCCACGCCCCGCAGGATCTGGCGGCGCGGGTCGTAGCCGAAGCGGACGCTCTCGAAGCTCACCCGCGGGCGGTGCGTCGCGAGCGGCCGGGCCGCGGGACGGTCCTGCACGTCCAGCGGCTCGTCCAGCAGCCGGAACAGCCGCTCCATGTCGGTGAGCGCCTGCTTGACCTCGCGGTACATCATCCCCAGCAGGAACAGCGGCGCCGAGAGCTGCAGCAGGTAGGCGTTCACCAGCACCAGATCGCCGAGCGTCAGGCGGCCGGCCACCACCCCCGCCGCCGCGCGCCACATCATCGCCGTCACTCCCAGGGCCACCACCACCGTCTGCCCCAGGTTCAGCAGCGCCAACGTCTTCTGCGCCTTGACGCGGGCGTCCTCCAGGCGCATGAGGTTCTGGTCGTAGCGCGCCGCCTCGTGCCGCTCGTTGTTGAAGTACTTGACCGTCTCGTAGTTGAGCAGGGAATCGACCGCCCGCTCGCTGGCGCGCGTGTCGGCCTCCACCGCCGCGCGGTGGAAGCGGGTGCGCCATTCGGTCACCACGAAAGTCCAGGCGCCGTAGGCGGACAGGGTGGCCAGCGCGATGAGAGCGAAGCCCCAGTCGTAGGCCCAGACCAGCACGGCGGTGACCAGCAGCACCTCCATGGCGGTCGGGACGATCGTGTACAGCGTCCAGTCGAGCAGGTCGGAAATCGCACTGCCGCCGCGCTCCACGTCGCGCGCCACGCCGCCGGTGCGCCGCCCGAGGTGGAACTTGAGGCTCAGCGCGTGCAGGTGCCGGAACACTTTCAAGGTGATCTGGCGCGCCGCCCGGGCCATGACGCGGGCGAAGACGACCTGGCGCAGCTCGGTGAACAGGGTCACCCCGATGCGCGCGGCGCCGTAGGCCAGCAGCAGTCCCACCGGCAGCAGCAGCGGCGAGGGGCGCACGTTGAGCTGGTCCACGATCCGCTTCAGGGCGTAAGGCACCAGAAGGTTGGCCAGCTTGGCGGCGAGGATGAGGCTCAGCGCGAGGATGATCCGCCCCAGGTAGGGGCGCAGATAGGGCAGCAGCTCGCTCAGGACGGCGAGATCGCCGCGGCTGCCCGCCGGCTTCGGCGGTGCGAAAGCCTCTCCGTCCGCGGGAGCGGGATTCCCGGCCGAAGCCTGGGGCGTTTCCGGTGTCTGCGACATGAAGCGGCGCCTCGGGGCGCCATTATGCCTCCCGGGCGGGAGAGGCGCCATGATCGAGGCTGACAACCGTGAGGGCCGCCGGGATCTTCCCCGCCGATTGCCTGCGGGCTGGAGGGGGCCGCAGCGCCGGCAGGCGCGGATAGGACGAAGCGGCCGCTATTCGACCCGCAGAGTCTGCGACGGATCGAGCCGCGCCGCACGCAGCGCGGGAAGCGCGCTGGCGGCGGTGGCCACCAGCAGGAGCAGCCCGGCGATGCCGAGGAAAGTGGCCCCGTCGGTCGGGCTCACTCCGAAGAGAAGAGCGGAGAGCGTCCGGCTCGCCGCGAGCCCGGCTGCCAGCCCGATCACCAGCCCGGTGAGAGCGAGCGCCGCCCCCTGTCCCAGGACGGTGCGCAGCAGGTTTCCGGGCCGGGCGCCCAGCGCCAGGCGAATGCCGAACTCGCGGGCACGCGATTGCGCGGAGTAGGAGACGACCCCGTACAGGCCGATCACCGCCAGGGCCAGTCCCAGAAGAGCAAAGGCGCCCAGCAGCCCCGCGATGGTGCGCTCTTCGCCCAACGCGATCCCGACATGCTCCTCGAGCGTGCGGATGCCGAATAGCGGGACCTTCGGATCCATCTTGTTGACGATCGCGCGGATCGCCGGAAGCACCCCCGCCGCCGAAGGCTCGGTACGCACCACCAGGTTGGTGTTGGGCATGAAGAACGAGGCGTCGAGGACGTAGAGCATCGGCTGCGGATCCTCGCGTATGCTGAACTGCTTCGCATCGGACGCCACCCCGATGACCTCCGCGCCGCCTTCCCCAAAGTTGCGCACCCGCTCGCGCAGCGCGTCCCGCCCCGGCCAGAACCGCTCGGCGAAGGCGCGGTTGACGATCAACCTCTCCGGACCTCCCGCGTCCGAGGTCTCGAAGTCGCGTCCCTGCAGCATCGGAATCCCCAGCGTGCGGAAGAAGCCGGGCGATACCGCGGTGAAGGCGACGCGCGGCTCCTGGCCCGGCGGCGGCGTGAAATTCGTCAGCTCCACCGAGGTGGCATTTCCACCTCCGGACACGGGCACGTGGCGCGATATCGCCGCGTTTTTCACCCCTGGAACGCGCCGCACCTCATCGAGCAGATCTCGATAGAAACGCAATCCCGCCTCGCGGCCGTAACCGCTCTTGGAGACGTCGATCGAGACGACCCAGGCGTGGCGCGGATCGAAGCCCAGATCGACGCTCGAGGCGTGCAGCAGGGTGCGCAGCAGCAGCCCGGCGCCGATCAGCAGCACGGTGGAGAGCGCCACCTGGGCCACCACGAAGGCATGGCCCAGCGACAGCCAGCGCTGGCGTCCGCCGGCCGGGGCCGCCTCGCGCCGCATGGCCTCGACCAGATTGGATTTCGAGGTGTGCCAGGCCGGCAGCAGACCGAACGCCAGGGCGCACAAGATCGAGGCGCCGCCCGCGAACCACAGGACGCGCGAGGTGAAGATGGGGGTCGCCGCCGCGGAGGGAAGCGGGAAGCCGGGAGAGACGACTCCCAGGAAGAGATCGTTGGACCACTGGGCGAAGAGCATGCCGAGCAGGCAGCCTGCCGCCGCCAGGACCAGGCTCTCCGTCATGAGATGGCCCACGATGCGCCCGCGCGACGCGCCCAGGGCGGAGCGCACCGCAACCTCGCGCCGCCGCCGCTCGCCACGCGCCAGCAGCAGTCCGGAGACCACGGCGCAGGCGATGGCGAGCACCATCGCTGTCACGCCGGCCAGGATCCAGGAAGTCTGCCGGATCGGTCCACGGCGTTCCCGGTCGAACAGGGAGCCGGCAAGCGGCGCGATCGTCGGGCGCGAGTGATCCTGGAGCTTCAGCTCGCGCGTCAGGCGCGCGTGGACGGTGCGCATCTGCACCTCGGCCTCGCGCGCCGAGACGCCCGGCCGCAGGCGGGCGACGGCGTCCACCCATGCGAAGCCGCGGCGCTCGAAGGGCTTGAACTGCTCGAGATTGGGCGCGGCCTGCACGAGCATGTTCAGCGGCATCCAGACGTCGGGCACCTGCTCCAGGTCGAGGCCGAGAAATCCGCGGGGCGCCACCCCGACAATGGTGAACCGCTGCGTGTTCATCCGAACCGTCGATCCGATGACTCCCGGATCGCCGCCGAAGCGCTTCTGCCAGAGCGCGTGGCTCAGCACCAGAACGGGACTGCCGCCGGGCGCGCCATCGTCCTGGGCGTCAATCAACCGTCCTTGTGCGGGGCTGACGCCCAAAAGCGAAAAGAAGCCACCCCCCACCAGCGAAGCCCGGAGCGGCTCGGGAGATTCCTCGCCCATCCCCAGGTAGACATTGTTGCCGCTGGTGAACCCCGCCACGCCGCTGAACGCGCCGACCTGCTCGCGGATATCCCCGATCTCCGGATAGGAAATGTTCCCGCTCATCCCTTCGTCGAAGACCATTCCCAGCCGCACCAGCGACTGCGGCTCCCGGATCGGCAGCGGACGGAAGAGCACCGCATCCACCAGTCCGAAGATGACGCTGTTCACTCCGATGGCGAGCGCCAGGGTGGCCACGGTCACCACCGTGAAGCCCGGCGATTTCGCCAGCACCCGAAGGGCGACCTTGAGGTCCTGAATCGGATGAATCATGGGAGCGCTCCTGCCTAGCGGTCGGTGGGCGTCGCGGGGCGACGCGGGGTCGGGAAAGCCATCGCGTCCGGCAAGCGGCGTGCCATCCGCCGGGAAGAGCCCAGGATATGGATTCTCAGGGGGTTGTGCCGCACGAGGCGGCGCGCAGGGGCCGCCGGCCGTCCGCTTCCGGGACGACGCCTTCCCGCAACCGGACGGGCCTCGGCGAATCTTCGAGCTGCCGCCGGACGGAATCAGACCAGGCGGCGGAGCTTGAGCGAGGCCAAAACCGGCTTGTCCTTGCGCCGCAGCTCCACGGTCACCGTCTCGCCGTCCTTCTTGAAGCGCTCCTTCAGGGTGAAGTAGCTCGCCTGGGTCACCTCTTCCCCGGCGATGCGCACCAGCGTGTCGCCTTGGCGAATTCCCGCCGCCTCCGCGGGGGAGCCAGCGAGTACGCGGCTCACTTCGACGGTGCCTTTGCCGGTGAGATCGCCCTGCATGCCCGACATGTCCCACTCCGAGGGCTCGGTGAAGCCGGCAGCGGGGAAGAGCACCAGCCGCTCGTGGGCGTAGTCGAAGGTCACGAGGAAGCGCGACAGCGCTCCGTTGCCGAGGTTGCCATCCTTGGAGTCCATGCCGCGCGGGTTCTGGTATGCCTTGTCGGGGAAGGTGGCCACGAGATGTTCGAGCTTGAACGGTCCCAGCTCCAGGGAGGCGATGCGGCCTACCTTTCCCAGCACTGCGCCGCTCACGCCGCGTCCGATCGTGGCGGCAATCGAGCCGGCGGGAGCCAGGAGGCCGTTTCCCTCGGTCTCGTTGAGGGAGACGACGTGCGAGGCGCCCAGGTCGACCGCGAGCTGTATTGGCTTCGCCCCGCCGTCGGCAATCCGCACCCGGGCATCTGCGAATGGCTTGCCGCCGTCATCGAAGACCAGGGGAAGCACGCCGGCCCCCTCGGGCGGGGTGTAATCCTCCGGGCGGCGCAGCGTCATCAAGCTGCGATCGTTGTCGAGGCTCACTGCGAAGTGGCGGAACAGGGTGGCGCCGATGATCCCTTCGTGATACCCGCC
>DASTZC010000209.1 GCA_035764505.1 Candidatus Polarisedimenticolia bacterium | reverse complement strand
TGGGACGTACCGAAGACGCGGCGCAGGCCTACGCCGCGATGCTCCGGGCCGAGCCCGGTAACCCGGAAATCGCGGCGAGGCTTTCGGCCGTGCTGGCCCGCTCACCGGAGCAGCTGAAGGCCTGGCTCGAATCGACGCAGCCCGCGACGGATGGCGCGAAAGAGGATTCCGGCGACGTTCCGTTGCGCGCCCTGCTCCTGGAGACCGCCGGGCGACACGCCGAGGCGCTGCGCCTCCTGCGCGAATCGACCGCGAGCCATCCCGATCGCGGCGATGTGGCGCTGAGCCTCGCCCTGCGCCTGGAGGGCAATGACCGGGAAATGAAGGAGTGGCTCGACAAGGCGGTCGCGCTGGATCCTTCATCTCCCTGGCCTCACCTTCACAAGGGGCTTTTCCTCCTCAAGTCGGGCGACGGCTCGGGGGCGCGGCGCGAGGCGGAGGCGGCGAAAGCAATCGCCCCGAGGCTTCCGGAGGCCTTTCAGCTCGCCGGATCCGCGGCGCGCGTCGAGGCCGACTATCGGGCGGGGGTGGAGCAGCTCTCGCAAGCCCTCCTGCTCGATCCTTCCGATTCCCTGGGAGTCTCGCGCGTCCAGCTGGCGCTGGCCTACGCCGGCGAGAAGAATGGACCGGCTTCCCGCCAGGCCCTCGAAGGAGATCTGCCTCCCTTTTCGGATTTGATCTATCGCCTGGCCTGGGCCTTCGTGGATCGCAACTTCCTGGATCGGACGGCGCGCGGCGCCAGCTGGCAGCCGATGCGCGATGCATTCGCCGATCCCAACGCAAAGCCGGCGCAGGCCTACGCCGCCGTGGCGGCGTCGCTTGCTTCCCTGGGCGACCCTTACACGCGCCTGCGCTCGGCGACGGAAACCGAGGCGCTCTATGTGCGGGGCCGGCTCGAGAAAATGGTGACCGACGCTTCCGGAGCTCCTTCGCCCGCCTCCAGCGCGGTGGTGACGGGCGATCTCGGCAACGACATCGGCTACCTGCGGCTCACCACCTTCTCCGATCCGTCGGCGCGCGAGGCAATCCGCAAGGCGCTGGAGCAGATGGCCGAGAAGCAAGGGCTTGTCCTCGATCTGCGCGGCAACCTGGGCGGTCTGGCGGCCGAGGCCGACGCCGTCGCCGGCATGCTTCTCGAGGAAGGCGAAACCCTCGGAGTCCAGCGCACCGGCACGGGCGAGGAGGTCCAGAAGATCCCGCAGACCCGCCCGGCCTTCCCGCGCAAGCCGCTGGTGATTCTGACCGATCGCAAGACGGGGAGCGCCGCGGAGAAGCTCGCCGCCGGGCTGCAGGGATCGGGGCGCGCCACCATCCTCGGCGAGACAACCCTCGGCAAGGGAGCGGGACAAATGAGCCGTCTCCTGCCGGGAGGTGCGATGCTCCTGGTCACCGCCGTGGAGAGCCTGACTCCGTCCGGCGAGGCGATCCAGGGACGCGGCGTGGTCCCCGACGTTCCCGCCGAAGGCGACGAGTCGCTCGAGAAGGCCCGCGAGATCCTGGAGAAGCCACCCACACCAGCGCCACCCACGCCCTGAAGAAGGAGGGAGCAATGCCCCGAACGCCGCGGCGCTCCGCCGCGACCAACCACCTCGGCGAGAGCACCCGCTGCGTGCACGCGGGAAGCCGTCTGTCTCCGACTGCCTCGCTCGCGCCGCCGATCTTCCAGACCGCCACCTTCAAGCTGCCGACGGCCCGCATCGGGGCGCGCTATTCCGATGCCGTGGCACCCGCCGAGCTGTATACCCGCTGGGGGAACCCGACCCTCAAACAGCTCGAGGCGGGGCTGGCGGATCTCGAAGGAGGCGAAGCGGCGCTGGTGACCGCCTCCGGCATGGGTGCGGCGAGCGTGGCGATCCTGACCGGACTGAAGAAAGGGGACCACGTGGTGGGCGGGCACTCCGCCTACGCCGGCGTGATGGAGATCGAGACCCAATTGCTGCCGGATTTCGGGATCTCCTCGACCCTGGTGGAGAACACCGATCTCGATGCCTACCGCCGGGCGCTCCGTCCCAACACCCGGCTGATCCTGGTGGAAACACCGGCCAATCCGACGATGTCGATCACCGACCTGCGCGGTATCGCCGCGCTGGCGCGATCGCGCGGCATCCGCACCGTCGCCGACAACACCTTCGCCACGCCGATCAACCAGAATCCCTTGCAGCTCGGGATCGACGCGGTGTTCCATTCGGTCACCAAGGCGCTGTCGGGCCATTCGGATGTGACCGCCGGCGCGGTCATCGGCAGCGCGGCGTTCATCAAGGAAGCGTGGCACACCTTCAAGCTTCTGGGGCCGGTCCTCAATCCGATCGACGGCTGGCTGGTGCTGCGGGGCATGCGGACGCTGGCGCTGCGCGCCCGGCGGCAGAGCGACAACGCCCTGGCGATCGCGCGATTCCTGGAGAAGCACCCGGCCATCGCGCGCGTGCATTACCCGGGGCTGAAATCGCACCCGGGACATCGCATCGCGAAGCGCCAGATGCGCGGCTTCGGGGGACTGCTGTCGTTCGAGCTGAAGGGGGGACGGCGCGCCGGGGTGCGGCTGGTGGAATCGGTCAAGGTCATCACGCTGGCGGTGAGCCTGGGCGGGGTCGAGACCCTGATTCAGCACCCCGCCTCGATGACCCACACGATGATCCCGAAGGCGGCGCGCGAAGCGGCGGGAATCACCGACGGGATGATCCGGTTCTCCTGTGGCATCGAGGACGCGCGCGATCTGATTGCCGACCTGGAGCAGGTTCTCGGAAAGCGCAGACGAGGCTGAGGAAGGAGGTCCGGACGTGGCGCTGCGTTATTACCTGATGGATGTCTTCACCGATCGGATGTTCGGCGGCAATCCGCTGGCCGTCGTCCCAGAGGCGCCGAGTCTGTCTACGGAAACGATGCAATCGATAGCGCGCGAGCTGAATCTCTCCGAGACGGTTTTCGTCTTCTCGCCTGAGCGCGGTGGACTCAAAAAGATCCGAATCTTCACCCCAAGAAGCGAGCTCCCTTTCGCCGGCCATCCGACGGTCGGGACGGCGATTCTTCTCGCCGAGCTGGGATTGGCGCCGCAGCCCGAAGGGGAGTGCCGTATCGTCCTTGAGGAAGGAGTCGGTCCCGTTCCAGTTGCCTTGCGGATGAGGCAGGGACGACCCGAGTTCGCGCAGCTCACGGCGGCACAGCTGCCGGAGTTTCGCGCCCCGTCTCTGGCCCGAGAGACAATCTCGGCGATGCTGTCTCTGGAGACGGCCGATCTCCACCCGGGACCGCTCGAGCCCATCGCCGCTTCCTGCGGCGTGCCGTTCTTCTTCGTCCCGCTGCGCGATCGCGCGGCCGTGGGACGCGCGTCTCTCGACCGGACGGTTTGGCAGAAGGAGCTGGCCGGCCAATGGGCCGAGCATGTCCTTGTCTACGCCCTGGAAGGGGAGCTTCCCGGCTCCGACCTGCGCGGCCGGATGTTCGCCCCCGCGGCGGGCATTGCGGAAGATCCCGCCACCGGCGGCGCGGCCGTAGCTCTTGCAGGTTACCTTGCGAGGCAGCGATCCGAGACCTCCGGCACCTTCCGCTGGACTCTCGAGCAGGGCTTCGAGATGGGACGCCCCAGCCTGCTCTACCTCGAAGCCGAGAAGCGCGCCGGCGAAATCATCGCCGTGCGCGTCGGCGGCCAGGCTGTCGTCATCGGCGAGGGAACCCTGCGAATCGAATAACATCGTCAAAGCGGGACATCACTCGCCCTTGTCCGCAGGTGGGCGTTTGCCAGCAACCGAAGAAGGTCCTAGACCATTATTTGCCAAGGATGTCGGTCACTTGAAA
>DASTZC010000208.1 GCA_035764505.1 Candidatus Polarisedimenticolia bacterium | reverse complement strand
CGGGGTCACCGGCGGGGCCGCCACGTCAAAGTTGGCATCCGGGCTCTGCAGCGGGCGTGCCCACCAGATATCCAGACTGAAGTGCTCCGCGTTCCAGCTGCCCATCAGGGCATCATGCGAGATGCCGTCGTAGAAGTCGTTGTCGCCCAGGAGGAACTCGGTGCCGCGCACGATCTCCTGACGGCCGATCTTGATGTCCCACTTCGATCCGCCGATCTCGCTCAGGTTGATGTACGCCTGGTACAGCTCGATGTCGTTGCTGAAGAGCTGGCCGGTGTTCGTCTCGGCCGAGATGTTGGCGGGATCGCCGATGGGAACGAACGGCGAATCAGGGCTGTCCCCGCCCACCGGGCCGAACGTGAAGTCCTTGATGGGGGGAACGTCGCCCCAGAAACCGAAACCCTGCATCTCGATGTAGCCGATCACGCCCTTGCCGAAATGCCCCTCGGCCGCGATCCGCGCCCGGTAAGGGAAAAAGAGGAACGAATCGCTGGTGTCGTCGGTGCCATCGACCAGGTTGTCGTTGTAGTCGGCGCGCTGGCGGATTTCGCCGTGCAGCACGAACTTCTTCTCGCCGTTGCTGTCGTCTTCGGCGACGACGAACGACGAGGCGCCGGCCACGGCCGCCGCGATGCAAAGCATGACGAAGTACTTCTTCATCAGTCGTTTCTCCAATAAATGGTTGATCCAGGCCACCCGCCCGGAGGGAACGCATTCCCGCCCACAAAAACGGGCGAGGCACAGCGGTGATGCGCCGGCTTCACCTCCTTCCGAAGACCAACTGCTTTGCTGTGCGGGCCGGAGTGTGAGAAGAGTCCTTGGCCCGCGCCGCAAGACAGCAAATCCACTGCCAGAGGCTGTCGTCGCGACACGGCAATCGTGGAAGACCTGCGCTGTGAAAGGGTTGTACTGCCGAATGGGAAGGAGGGAATCCCGTTCTCTACCGCGCGGAACTAAGTAATCCAACGGATTGTTGGATAGTCGTCCAAGATTTTGAATAGTTGGGTCGGATGGTTCGGGGGTTCCGACTCTCCGAGTCGTCTTTGAGCTCGAGGGAGGTGGGAGCGCGCGGGTTACGAAATCGAAGCGGGCGCGGCTCCAGGCGTCGCGCCGTTACAGTTGAAGCGGAGCGGCGCGGAACCCTTCATCAGGATGAAGCCGTTCTGGTGCATCAAGATGCGCGCCGGAAGGAGGACTTCTTCAAGCAAACATTGAATCCCCTCGACCCGGTCACTATACTTTGCGCCGGTTATGCGGGATAAAGCGTCCGAATCAAAGTTCCGAGGAAGGACCTGGCTCCCGGGGGCAGCGTGGTCGGCTGCCTTGCTGTGCTCCGCGTTGCTCCTCGCCTCGTGCTCGGGGCAGCAGCCGGCCAAGAGCGGGTCCTCCGAGTCCCCGTCTTCCGAAAAAACCAAAGGCCCCTCGAGCGAGGCCAGCCGGCTGGCTCGCGTCACCATTCCCTCCGGGACGGAGATTCACCTGACTCTCCTCGAAACCGTGGGCTCCTCGACCAGCCAGGCGGGCGACACTTTCAAGGGAAAGACCACGGACCCGATTGTCGTCGGGGATCGTGTGGCCATTCCGACCGGCAGCACCATTCGCGGCCAGGTCACCGACGTCGTTCCCGCCAAGAAGGGTCTCAAGGACAAGGGGGGAGCGCTGACCCTTTCTTTCGACAAGATCGAGACCCCGGCCGGCTTCACCGCCCCGATGTCGGCCTCTCTCACCACCGTCGGCAAATCGGGCAAGAAGACCGCTGGAATCATCGGGGGAAGCGCCGCGGGAGGAGCGATTCTCGGGAAGATTCTCGGAGGGAGTACCAAGGACGCCGCCGTCGGCGCCGTCATCGGGGGAGCCATCGGCACGGGAATCGCCGCGGGTACCCCGGGCAAGGAAATCGAGATCACGTCCGGCACTCACCTGGCCATCACCCTGGAGCAGCCGGTCAACATCGCGATCGGGCCCTGACCGATCCTCAGGTTTCCGCCTGCGTCGCGACTATCCAGAAGGAGTCGAGATGAACCGTAAGCTTCGCAGTACTTGGGCCGTTTTCGCATGTTGTGTCCTGATCGCGGTCCTCGCCGGCGTGGCCTGCGCCAAGAAGGATGAGCAGGCCGCCACGAATGAGGAGGGATCGCAGATCGCCTCCAACGACACCACCGCGCCTCCGGAACCGGCGGCCACCGATCCGCAGCCGGCACAGCCGGAGCCGGCGCAGGCGCAGCCGGCGCCTGCCCGCAAGGCCACATCCCGGGACTTCAACACCCAGCCGATGAGCGCGCCCCCGGCGCCCCCCGCTCCCGCCACCGTGACGATCAACGTTCCCGCCGGAACCCCGATCAAGGTCAAGTTCGATGAGGAGCTGAACTCGGGAGTCAATCAGGTGGGCGACACGTTCCATGCCACGCTGGTCGATCCCATTCTCTCCGGAGATCGGGTCGCCCTGCCGGATGGCTCGACCGTCGAGGGGAAGATCACCGAGGTCGTTCCCGCCAAGAAAGGGCTGAAGGAATCGGGCGGAATGCTCGGTCTTTCGTTTGATCGGGTCACGACGCCCAGCGGCGTCTCCGCCGCCATGTCCGCCTCGTTCTCCGAGCAGGCGAAGTCGACCGCCAAGAAGGGCGGTACGATCGGCGGGGCCGCGGCCGGCGGTGCGATCCTTGGCAAGGTGCTGGGAGGCGATACGAAGGATGCGGCGCTCGGCGCGGTCGTGGGCGGCGCCATCGGCACCGGCATCGCCGCGGGCACGAAGGGTACCGAGATGAAGATCAAGTCCGGCACGGAGGTCACCATCACTCTGGACCAGCCCCTCGCCATCAAGCTGCGCCGCTAACCCGGCTCGACAGCAAATAGAAAGGCCCGGAGGCGAGATGCCTCCGGGCCTTTTTTTTCGACCTGACGGACTGGCCTAGTTGCTGCCGGCGCTGCCGCCGTTGCCGTTGACGTGGACCTTGAAGGGGAGCGAGGTGGGCTTGAACCGCCCGGAGCCGTCATCCACGTTGAGCATCATGCTCATGAAGGCGGTCCCGTTGCAGTTCCCGCCGGTGCTGTCCTCGTGCAGCTTGCTGAACATCAGGGTGAAGCTCATCGAGCCGGGGCTGCGGTCCACCGAGACGATGTGTCCTTCGACCTCGCCCTTCGGCGTGTAGCCGGGTCCCGTCAGACCGAAGGCGAGAACGCCGCCGCAGCGTACCGAGCAGGTATAGTCCAGCTTCAGGACGAGCGGCGAGTTCATCTCGTAGTCCTTGGCCACGTAGTTGCAGTCGTACTCAATGGTGTTCGACCCCACCACGGCCGAGCAGGTCCCTTTCGAGGCATCGGCCGCGTAGGACGCGATAGGAGCCACGCACAGGATCGCCGTCGCAATGAGAAGCCGCATCGAGTTCTTCACGTTGTCTCCACCTCCTGCCAGATATTTAAAATCTGCGCTGCGCCTAGATAAAGCAATAGAAATACCAATTCACGAGCGCTGGCGGACTTCGTAATCGGCGCCTCTAAAAGGCGGTTTCGCCTTCGGTTAGTTATGACGAGGGAAAGGGTAACGCTGTTGGGAATCTGGACCCGGGGGGCTGTTGCGGGACAATTTTTGCCCGTGGGGCGGGCACTTTTTTGCTGCCGTGCTCGATGGCGAAGCCTGTTGGAGGGAAGTCAGCGTGTCTCGGAAATCGCCTTGAAGCCGGGGTCGGCGGCGACCTCACGGAAATCGGGATCGACGGCGACTTTCTCCATCCCGATGAAGCCGTTGTGCACCGCCTGCTTCAGATGCCCGAGCGCCTGCGAATTCATCTTCAGGAGGGCTTCGCCGCGCGCCAGATTCATGTAGGGCACATGAGAGGAAGGGGAAGAGGCGGCGACCTTCCTGGCAGCCTCCTCGAACAACGCCTGGGCGCCCGCCCGCGTATCCCTGGAAGCGGACCGCTCCGCGACCAGGGCCCTAGAAAGGCTCGGCAGACTCTGTGTCGCAATGATCCAGTCCTCGTCCGGAGGGGCTTCGGCCAGGCCGCGACGCAGGGTTTTCACCGCTTCCGACACCTTCCCTTTGGTCTGCTGCCGCGCGGCGAGGGTGGCGTAGACCGAGAAGGGCATGCCCCGGTGGGCGCACGCTCTCTCGAGCAGTTTGTCGGCCCGGGTCGCGTCTCCTTTGGAATCATGGATGCGGGCGAGGGCCTCGTATGCCTGCGCCGCAACCTCGCGGTCGCGGACCGGCCCGTCGTAATCCTCGGGGAACTCTTCCACGAGACGGCTCCAGAAATACTCCGCCTCCTCCGCCTTGCCCAGCTTCTCCAGGGAATAGGCCCGTCCGGCCTGCAACAGCCGCCGCATCAGGGGAGGCGAGAGCTGCTCGGTCTCGGAGATTCCCTGGTAGACGGTCACGGCGTCCTCGTAGTTCTGTCCGGCCACCAGGAGCGAAGCTGCCAGGATCCGGATGCGCGTCCGGTCCTCGGGAAAGTCCTGCTCGGTCAGCGTATAGGTCTTCTCGGCGGCGGCGAAATTGGCCTGTTTCTGATAGGCCGCCGCCAGACCGAGACGGGCCCAGAGAAAGTGTTGATCCAGCTCGGCGGCGGTGAGATAGGCGTTGCGCGCCTCGAGAAAGCGCCTCTCGTCCTGCAGGCAATCTCCGAGCAGGGTCTGGGCGGCGGGAGAGGCGGGCGAGAGCCTCAGTGCGGCCTGCGCTTCTTCCTGCGCCTCGGCGCTGCGTCGCAGAGCACGCAGCAGCATGCCCCGATAGAAGTGCGCCAGGAATGCCTCGGGAGCGAGCTGGACGGCGCGATCCATCTCGGCCAATGCAGGAGTAGTGCGGCCCTCGGCAAGGCGGACGATCCCCAGCGCCCACCGGGCCTCTGCCGATTCGGGAGCGATTTCCACGGCTTGCTGGCCGGCGCGGACCCCCGCCTGGAGCGAATCGGGATCGGGGTCCCACCCGAACAGGAACCGCAGCGCGCGGACCTGGGCGACTCCCGCAGGGCCTCGCGGATCGCGCGGCGCGAGCCTGGCCACCTGGCCGAAGAGTCGCAGCGCCTGACCCAGATCGTCGCGCCGGAACTGCTCCAGGTATCCCGCGGCGCGCCGGGCGAGAATGTCCGGGTCGACGGTCCGTGCTTCCGAAGCGGACAGGCGGCCGCCTCCGGACAGCGCCGCGCAAAAGAGCAGCAGCGCCGCGAGGGATGCGGCTCGGACGGGGCGGATTCTCATGGAAGCTGCGGGCCTGCTCATGGAAAAAAACAGGGGGGCACAGCCCCCCTGTCCCGAATCGAAATCTGGATGGTGGACTTACTCTTCCTCGCCCTCGAAGTCGGACGACCAGCCCGATTCGCCGCCCGAGCCCGTCGGGTTCGAAACGGCCGCGGGGGGCGTGTAGGGGGTCACCACCGCCGGGGCCTTGGCGGCCTTTCTCGGGGCGGCCTTCTTCTTGGGAGAAGCCTTCCTGGCGGCTGCCTTCTTCGCCTTCGGCGTGGCCTTCCGGGAGGACTTGCGCTTCATTCCCGACTTCCGGCCCGCGGTCTTACGCGCAGGCTTCCGGGCCATCTTCTTCTTGCGGGGCTTCGCTGCCTTTCTTTTCGCGCGCTTTTTCGCCAAACTGACCCCCTTTCATCGCAAGGCCTGAAGCCGGCAATCTTGCAACCGGCAAACCGAAGGGATTATAGAACACAGTCGAGGACAAACTGCAAGGGGAGGAGAGACTCGAGCATGGCAGCGGTCCGAAGCGGTTTGCGGCTGGTCCCGATTGGCTTCCTGCTGATGGGCGCGCTGGGCTGCGGCAATCCCTGCGATAACGAGAGCGAGAGCGTTCACAAGAGCCTGGAGCAGGCCCGGTCGGTGCATGCCGACCTGTATGCGCCGCAGGAATTCGAGCGGGCCCGCAGCGCGGCCGGCGCCTACGAGCAGGAATGCGGCCGGCAGCGCAACCGGTTCGTCCTGTTCCGCTCGTACCGGCGCGCGCAGGAGGCGGCCAACGAGGCGAAGCGTCTCTCGGACGCTGCGACGGAAAGAGGCAAGGCGGGCGAGGGGCTGATGCGCCAGGAGGTCCTGAATGCCCGCTACGAAGCGGGAATGGCGGTCAACGAAGCAGTAATCGCGCTGCGGCGGGAGCGCGGCTTGCATGGGGATCCCCGCTCCGATGCGCTGCTGGCGCGCCTCGACGGCTTGCGCGCCGAGCTGGTCGAGATGCAGCGGATGCTTGACCGCGGCGGTCTTCCCGAGGCCCGCGAGAAAGCGGTGAGGATCCGGGAGCAGGCAATCCAGCTCCTGGCCGAGGCCAATGGCGGCGCGGCCCCCGCGAGGTAGGCAATCGCATCGGCTATACTGAAAGCGGCTTTGCGCCAGGCGTGAGGAGGAAAAGGTGGCGGACGCTTCGTATTATCCCCGCGGGTTCGGGCTCAAGTCCCGGATCGAAGGCCAGCTCGACGAAGACTATCGCAGCCGCATCGTGGAGTACCTGAAGAGCCACGACTACACGCTGCGCGCGGGCGACGTGACCTTCCGGCTGGCGGAGGAGTTCGGCTTCTGCTACGGCGTCGACCGCGCCGTGGATTACGCCTACGAGACGCGCTCCCGCTTCCCGGATCGCAGCCTCTACATCACCGGAGAGATCATCCACAACCCGCACGTCAACAGCCGGCTGCGGGAGATGGGCATCCGCTTCCTCAGCGGCGCGGGGGCGCACCCGGACGCCTGGGACCGCCTGAGCCCGGCGGACGTGGTGATCCTGCCGGCCTTCGGGGTCACGGTCGAGCAGATGGGGCTGCTGCAGGAGAAGGGGTGCACCCTGGTGGACACCACCTGCGGATCGGTCCTCAACGTGTGGAAGAACGTGGAGCGTTACGCCAAAGACGGCTTCACCTCGCTGATCCACGGCAAGTACAACCACGAGGAGACGCGCGCCACCGCCTCGCGCACCTCCCTGCACCCGGACGGAAAGTACCTGGTGGTGCGGGACCTGGAGGAAACCGATCTCGTGGCTCGAATGATTCGCTTCGGCGGCGAGGCAGGCGCTTTCCTGGAGCGCTTTGCGTCCGCCTGCTCCACCGGGTTCGATCCCGGGACCGACCTGGAGCGCGTGGGGCTGGCCAACCAAACGACCATGCTCAGCTCGGAGTCGCTGCAGGTTGCCGAGATGATCCGCCGGGCCATGGCGGACCGCTACGGGGAAGGAAACCTGCCGGCCCACTTCCGCTCGTTCGACACCATCTGCAGCGCCACCCAGGACCGCCAGGACGCGGTAGGCAGGCTGCTGCAGAGCGGCGTGTCGCTCATGCTCGTCATCGGGGGCTACAACAGCAGCAACACGAACCATCTGGCGGAGCTGGCCGCGGAGAAGGTGCCGACCTACCACATCGAGGACGCCAGCTGCCTGCTGGGGAAGTCCTCGATCCGGCACAAGCGCGTGGGGGAGAAGAGCCCGAGCATGGACGGCCCCTGGCTGCCCGACGGTCCCGTCGTGGTGGGCATCACCGCCGGAGCCTCCACGCCCAACAACCGCATCGGCGAGGTCGTCGAGAGGGTCCTGCGGCTGCGGGGACTCGATCCATCGGACCTGCCCCTGGACTGAAATCAGCTCAACCGGCCTCGCCTTCCGGCGGGCCGCCGCCGGTTTCCTCCTCAGCCTCGCGCAGCAGCTCCTGGTTCTTGTCGTACAGGAACTGCGCCATCCGGTCCTTCTCCTGCTCGGTTAGCCGCGGAAAGATCTCCTCCACTCGAGCGCGGAACTCGTAGCGATCCTCGATCGACAGGAGCGCTTCCCAATCCGGCTCGGTGAGGACCTTCTCGCTCAGTCCCGGGAGCTGGCGGAAGAACTTGACGAAGTGCTCGGCGGGACGCATCGCCGGATCATTCTCCGTAATCGATGAATCCTGGATTGAGGATGCCGTCCGGATCGTAAGTCTTCTTGAGCGCGACGATCCTCGGCCAGCGCTCCCCGAAGTGCTGCTTCCAGCGCGGGCGATCGAACTCGATGAGCCCCGAAAGGTAGCGCTTGCCTCCGGCCATCATGCTGGCGTCGGACGCCTGGTTCAGCCGGGCGCGTGCCGGCGCGGCAAGCTCGGGCGGGATGCCGGGGAGGATGCCGAAGCCCATCACGTTCTCTCCCGGAGGCGTCATGAAATTCGGGACCTTCGACGTCGTGCCCCGGCAGGGCCACAGCAGGACGTGGCCTCCCCCCAGGAAGGTCGGAGGCAGGTTCGCCAGGACCTGCTGGATGTAGGGGGCCGCCGTCTGCCAGGGGAGAATGGTCTCCATCCAGGGATGGGTGTTGGCCCAGTAGCCCATCCGCTTCCACAGGACGAACAGCGGCTCGAGCCGATTGGAGAATTCCAGCAGGGTGCGATCGCCGACGTGCGATTTCCGGTAGAAGCGCAGATCGCGCAGCGCAGCCTCGTCGTCGGGCGGGGAGGCCGCATCGAACTCGATGGTCGCGTGCAGCGGGAAGAACCACTCTGCGAACGGGACGAAATCGTTCCCCACCTTCTTGAATCCCTGCGGGCAGGGCACGCACCAGGACTCGAGATAATGGAAGCGATCCGAGCTCATGAGGTCCGCTGCGTCCTGCATCAGCGACGGAAGGGTGTCGTACAGCAAAAAGTAGGTGCGGGTCATCGCCTTGCAGGGGCGTAGCTTCAGCTTGGCGCCGGTGATCACGCCGAACTGTCCCAGCCCGGAGCGCACGGCGTCGAACACCTCGGAGTCCTTATCGGGACTGCAGGTGAGGCGGTCTCCCGTCCCGGTGACCACCTCCAGCTCGAGGACGTTGTCCCCCTGGGCGCCGTAACGATAGGAGGCGACGCCCAGCCCGGCCACCGAAAGGGTCCCGCCCACGGTGACTCCGAGATTGTTGGTCAGCACCGGAGGAATCAGCCCACGGCCGGCGGTGGCCGCCACCAGATCCATCCACTTCACTCCCGCCCCGCAGCGCACCGTGCAACCCGCCTCGTCGATCTTCTCGATGTTGTTCAGGGAGGTCAGGTCGAGCAGGATTCCCCCTTCGGTGAGAGCCTGCCCGCTTTGCGTGTGGGCCTCGCCGCGGGTGGCCACCGGGATGCCGTGGCGGCGCGCGAAAGTAATGGTGGCGGCCACCTCCTCCGAGCTGAGACAGCGCACCACGGCTCCCGGCGTGCGCCGGACCATCCTGCCGAAATCACCGCTCTTCTCGGTGAGAGCCGCCGGCTCCGTCACGACGCGGCCGGACAGCGTTTTCTGCAATTCCTGGAGCTGCTGAGGGGTCAAGAAGATCTCCTGAGTCCGTGGGTTTCTAGGCCCGACCGCGAGGTCGGCTTCGAGAGATGACCGTGGGGTCGGGTCAGAATATACCGATCTCGAATCGGCCGGACAAGCGCCCCGCCCGCAGCGAGCGCAGACGTCGGGCCATGCTCCGTAACAGCTCCCGGCCGTGTCCGGTGAGCTCCCCGCCTCGTCCGGCCCGGGTGAGATCCGCCAGCGCCATCCTGCAATGCCGCATTTCGATCGCCGCCTCGCGGCGCAGCCGCCTGCGCCGGGCGGAGCTCAGCGCCGCGTCACGCGACAGTCTGAGAAGGAGCTCGGTCCTGAAGAGGAAGGTATAGGTGCCGTGGAGAATGCCGTTGAGCGGCCTCTGCGCCCGTCTCCAGGGGGAGAAGTAGCGGCGCTCCTCGTCGAGCGAGGAGAAGCGGATCGTCTCCTGCCACGCATGCAGGCGATGGTGCGCAGTCTCGTGCAGCAGGTCGTCGGCCAGATCGACGAGGCTGCCGCGAAAGACATTCAGGTAGGAGATTCCCGGTCGGGCGAGATGGGAATAGCTCACGGTGCCGGGCTCTACCAGCGGGACGATCAGCCAGGTGCGCCGGCGCACCTCTTCCTCCGCCTCGGGCCAGGCTCGGCGCAGCAATGCCAGCCCGCGGGCGAG
>DASTZC010000207.1 GCA_035764505.1 Candidatus Polarisedimenticolia bacterium | reverse complement strand
GGTAACCCTGGCATTTCAACTTGCCGCCTTTACGCTCGCAGGCGGCGGCGGTCTTCATCTAGGGTGGGCGTACCTTCGGCGCCGGGGTCCGTTCATTGGACCGGAATGGTTCCGACTGCCGAGACCGGCGCTCATTGACGTCGGATTGCTCTACCTTCTGATTGTTCCGATGTTCGCGATCGGCTCGATCTGGGAGTTCTTCTGGCCCACTGCGTGACAAAGGCTGAAGCCGCCACATGGGAAGCTTGCAGTGGAAATACGGAATTCCGAGGGCTTGCGATATGAGCGTGGGAGGTAGCCATCGAATTTGTCACCCAAATCAGCCGCTCGAGAACGGACGCGAACCGCCGCGTCAGCGTAACGGAGGGATGGGAGCTTCCTGAGGCGTGACGTCGAGCTCCATGCGACGGGTGCCACCGCGCAGAAGGGTCACCATCGTGGGGGAGTTCACCTGTCCTTCGGTCAGGATGCGCTGCAGATCGTCGACACCGCTGACGATGTCGTTGCCCAGGCCGATGAGAATGTCGCCTTCCTGCAGCCCCGCCTTCTGACCGGCGCCGCCATTTTCAATCGAGATCACCAGGACACCGCTGCCCTGACCGAGGGCGTGGAAGCGCACCACCTTGCGCAGCAGCGGCACGGTCTGGCCGCCGATACCGAGGTAGGCACGGCGGATGCGTCCGTCCTGAATCAGCTTGCCGGCCACGAACTTGGCGGTGTTGATGGCGATGGCGAAGCAGATTCCCTGCGCCGGAAGAATCGTCGCGGTGTTGACTCCGATGACCTCGCCGCGGCTGTTGACGAGCGGCCCACCGGAGTTCCCGGGATTCAGCGCCGCATCGGTCTGGATGATGTCATCCATCAGGCGCCCGGTGGTCGACCGAAGCGATCGCCCCAGAGCGCTGACCACGCCGGCGGTCACGGTGTACTGGAAGCCGAAGGGGTTGCCGATGGCGATGGCGAGGTTCCCTACTTTCACGCTGCGCGAATCGCCCAGCGTGGCGGGGATCAAGTCGCTGCCGCCCACGCGCAGGACCGCCAGATCGGTGGCCGGGTCATCGCCGGCGACGCGCCCTTCCAGGCGCCGGCCATCCTGGAGCATGACCCTCAGGGTGCCGCCCGGCTGGACCACATGGCTGTTGGTCAGGATGAAGCCGTCGGGCGTGAACACGAACCCCGAGCCGGTTCCGCCCTGCCGATTCTTCCCCGGCTCGACTTCGATCTTGACCACCGAGGGGCTGGTGCGCTCGGCCGCCCCGGTCACCGCCTGCGAATAGGCGTCCAGAAGCTCCGCGTCGCTCCTGGCTTCCTCGAGTCCTGCCGTCACAATCTCCTCCGCGAATCGAAAGCAGCCTCACGTGACCGACAGAATCGCAGCGGCCATCGGAGTATTCCCGGAGGCCCGAGAGGGGGCCCGGGCGGCCCGCCGGCCGCCCGCGAGTGGACCGGCCGATTGCCCGCCATCGCCCCCCTTGCTATAGTCCGCCGCGGATCGAAGCTATGGCCCCAGCCCGTTCGAGTTACTGGCGCTCGAAGCCCGCGGGAGGGAAGCTTGAAAGGCCTCTTCACACGCAGCTACATCCTGTTGCTCCTCCTCGCCCTGATCGCGCTGTTCCTGGCCGTCCCCAGACCCATCACCCCCGGTCCGCTGATCATCGGAGCGGTCATCATGGCCGTGCTCCTCGCGCTGGGGCTGCGCGCCGCCGCTCCCTTCGGGCGGGGGGCGCCCATCCTGGAAAACGCATCCAGCAAAGAGCTCGTCCCGGCACCGGGGCGGCGTCTCGGCATCGCGCTTCTCATCGGCGTGGTGATGGGTGGGTTTCTGCTGGGATTGCTGATCTTCCTCGCCTCGAAGGAGCCGCTGTTGAGGACGCGCCTCGCGGAGCGTGCCAATCAGCCTGCCTGGATGCCCTGGGCCCTCGCCGTGGAAGCCAGCATCCTGGAGGAAATCATCTTCCGGCTCTTCCTGATGAGCGGGGTGATCTGGCTGGCGCCTCGAATCCTCCGCGCGAAGCGGCGTGACCAAGCCTCGCCGGCCCTCGTCTGGACGGCTATCGGCATCTCGGCGCTCGCCTTCGGATTGGTCCACCTGCCGTCCTGGACGGCCGCGGTGCATCCGACCCTGTTCCTGGTCGCCTCGGTGCTGGCCCTGAATGGCGCCGCGGGAGTGGTGCTTGGATGGATCTACTGGAACTGGGGAATCGAGGCGGCGATCCTCTGCCATTTCGCGGGAGACATGATGCTGCAGGGGATCGGCCCGCGGCTGATGGGCAGCTGACGCTGCCCGCGCAACGAAAGGAGAAGGCCATGGAACGCTGGCTGGGAAGGTACGCCGATTGGATCTACGGCATCATGCGGCTCGTGGTCGGATTCCTCTTCGCCTGCCATGGAGCGCAGAAGCTGTTCGGCGCCCTCGGCGGACAGCAAATGCTGCACCCTCCGCTGATTGCGACGGCCGGGGTCATCGAGTTCTTCGGCGGAGTGCTGGTGGCGATCGGGCTCTTCGCGGGATGGGCAGCCTTCCTGGCGAGCGGCACGATGGCGGTGGCCTACTTCATGGCCCACGCTCCCAACGGCTTCTGGCCCATCGTCAACCATGGAGAGCCGGCGGTCCTGTACTGCTTCGTATTCCTCTACATCGCCTCGCGCGGCTCGGGCCGTCTCAGCGTCGAATCGCTCATCAAGAGGAAAAGCCTCTAAGGAACCACGACGATGAGCGAACCGGAGACGCGCGCTCTTTCGCGGCTCGTCGCGATCTTCGGGATCGTGGCGGCCGCCATCCTCTTGATCCAGGCCGCCGTCCTGTGCGGATTGGGAGTAATGATCTATCGGGCGATGCCCGACCTGGGCGGCACGCTCTCTGACTTCGTCGACGAGCAGATCGATGCCGGGGAGGAATCGCCGCGCCTCGACGTGGACGATCCGCTCCTGCACGCGCGCAAGGTCCTCCTGTTCCACGACGTGAACTCCCGCACCGCCAAGGATGTCACCGCCCGCCTCATCTACCTGAGCCAGCTCGACCCGGCCAAGCCGATCGACCTCTACATCTCGACACAGGGGGGATGGGAGGACAACGCCTTCGCCATCATCGACACGATGCGGGCCATCGCGGCGCCGGTCAACACCTGGGCGGTCGGAGGCTGCTATTCGGCGGGCGTGCTCATCCTGACGGCCGGCACCGGACGGCGCTACGCCACCGAGGATTCGGTGCTGATGATCCACGCCAACCTGGAGAACCCCACCGGCGAGGCCTATTCCTATCCGCCGCTGGCGCAGCAGCGCTACGAGCGCGTCTACAAGGAGACGGCCA
>DASTZC010000206.1 GCA_035764505.1 Candidatus Polarisedimenticolia bacterium | reverse complement strand
AGTTGGCCACCTCGACGGTTCCGCCTCCCCGGATCGCCAGGCCATGAAAGCTGTCGGCGAAGGTGCGCCCCCGATCCGATGGGATGCCGTATTTCTCCGACAGCTTGACCGAGCTGTGGCAGGGAGTACAGACCTGCGCCGAGACGTTCCGGGCGGCGACCGGAGAGCGGGGATCGGCATGGTAGAGGATGTTGTGCTCCCCGTGGCAATCGGTGCACACCGGTGCGTTCCGATTGCCGCGCCGCAGCCCCGCCGCGTGCACGCTCTGGGCATATTTCTCCGCCTCGACGGCGTGGCAGCGGGCGCAGGTCTCGGGAATGTGCGTCTTGTTGACCCGCGCTTCCGGGTCCATCCCCTGGCGCATCTCATGGCTGCCGTGACAATCGACGCAGTTGGCGGCCGCGGCATTTCCCGCCAGCAGTGCCGCGCCGTGCACGCTTCCTTGATAAGCGGCGATGAAGCCGGCGCGCGGACCCATCCTGGCCTTGACGTCGGAATCATCGAGATGGCAGGAAAGGCAGACCTTCTCCTGGGCGACCTTGAGCGAGGCCCCGTCTTTCGTCCAGCTCCGCGGCGTCAGCGGCTGGTTGTGGCAGGACAGGCATCCCGGGGCGCCTTTGGCTTGCGCCTTCAGGGCCTTGCCATGCGCCGAGGACGCGAAGGTGCGGGCCACCTCCTGATGGCAGGCGCCGCACGACTCGAGCGGGCGGTCGGTCCGGTACCTGAATTTCTCGGAGCGCACCGGGACCACATCGTGGGATCCGTGGCACTGCTGGCATGACGGCAAGGGCGGCCTACCTGCTGCTGAGGCAGATAGACCGGCATGGAAGGGATGCTTCTCCTGTGCGTCGGAATGACAGGAGGCACAGGCCACCGGCTCGATCTTCTTCTTGTGGGGCAGCTGCCCGGGATTGAAGCCGGCATGGCAGTCGGTGCAGCCCAGATCCTTGTGGACCGAGCCGGCTAAAGTCCTGGGGTCGACGTGCAGGGAGATCGTCTTCTCTTGGCGCTGGGCGGTGATGGAAGCGGCGCTATGGCAGCCGAGGCAAGTCTCGGAGGGAACCGCGCTTGAGGCGGGCGCCGAAGCGGCAAGCGCGAGGATCGCGAAGAGAAGGAGGATCCTGGGCGTCCCAAAAGAGGAAGATGCAAGGTTCTTCCTCTTCCGCTGAAAGGTGCCCATTGCCTCTCCTCCACGCCGGGTCGCAGCGGAGGCCTCGAGGCGGCCAGGAGCCGCCTTGGTTGTTCACCTGGGGGGGCCCCATTATAATCTCCTCCTACTGTCCCGGTAACGAGACGCCCTCTTTAAGGAGAACCCGAGCAATGAGAATCCGCCGTCTCGCCGCAGTTTGCCTCTCGGTCCTTGCAGCTGGAAGCCTGGCGCTCGCGCAGGACGCCGCCCAGGTCGAGAAGGGCAAGGCCGTCTTTGCCGCTGCCAATCCGAAGTGCACCATGTGCCACAGCGTCGCCGGCCAGGGAAACGCCAAGCACCCGCTCGACGGCGTCGGCGGCAAGCTCTCCGGCGACGACATCAAGGCCTGGATCCGCACCCCCAAGGAGATGGCCGCGAAGGCGAAATCGGAAGGTAAGCCTCCGATGATGGCCTATCCGAAGGAAAAGATCTCCGACGCGGATCTGGACAGCCTGGTGGCGTACCTACTCAGCCTCAAGTAAGGCGCGGTCGAAACGGAGCCGGGAACCCCCGGTCTCACACGAATCTGCAAGGCCTCCCCGCGGGCGGGCCGCGGCCGTTCCTGCTAAGATGCGCGCTTCCATGAATCGCGCGGACGGCAGTGCAGGTGTTGGTGCGTCCGCCCTCGAGAGGATCAATTCATGCAGCGCTCCCGGTCGCTGTCCACCGTCTGTCTCGCCTCACTTGTTGGCACGGCTCTCCTGCTCGCCTCCCGCAACGCCGCGGCTGCCCCCATGGTCACCATCCTGCGCTGCGGCAAGATCTTCGACGGCAAATCGGCCGGCACCGGGCGGACCGAGATCCTGGTGGACCAGGGGAAGATCGTCTGGGTCTCCCCTTCGGTCGGGCGGCCCGAGAACGCCCTGATCGTCGACCTCACCAAGCAGACCTGCCTCCCCGGCCTGATCGACACCCACGCCCACCTGATGTTCGTCCCGGGCGACAATGACAAGCAGATGATTTCCCAATCCTCCGCCGCCAAGACGCTGCGCGGCTACGCCAACGCTCTGACCATGCTCAAGGCGGGCTTCACCACCGTGCGCGTCCCTGGCGACCTGGACCTGGCCTGGGGCGCGGCCGACCTGAAGCGGGCGGTGGAATCCGGACTGGTACAGGGCCCGAGGATGTTCGTCGCCTCGCATGCCGTCTCCTCCACCGGCGGGCATGGCGACTGGGCGCACTTCGCGCCGGAGTTCGACATTCACGGGGCGGCGATCGCCGACGGTCCCGATGAGATCCGCAAGGTGGTGCGCAACGAGTTCCGCAACGGCTCCGACTGGATCAAGATCATGGCCACCGGCGGCTTCCTCTCCGCCGGCGACGAGCCGGGGACGGCCACCTACCGCGAGGAGGAGCTGCGCGCCGCCGTGGAGGAAGCGGAAGCCCTCGGGCACCATGTCTGCGCCCACGCCCACGGCGCCGAAGGGATCAAGCGCGCGGTCCGCGCCGGAGTGCGCTCCATCGAGCACGGCACCTTCATCGACGACGAAGGGCTGCGGCTGATGGAGCAGAAAGGCGCCTTCCTGGTCCCCACCTGGAGCACCGTCGACTGGCTCAAGGAGCACGGCCGGGAAGCGGGCCTCCCGGCGTATGCCCTGGAGAAGCTGGATCGCTACGGATCCAAGCTCCTGGAGCGCCGCGCCGCCATCGCCAAGAGCCGCGTCCGGATCGCCTATGGGACCGACGTGGGGGCCTATCCCCAGGCGGAGGCCTGGAGGGAGTTCGTCTCCCTGGTGAATTCGGGGATCGCTCCGCTGCGTGCCCTGCGCGCCGCAACCACCGAAGCGGCCGACCTCCTGGACCGGTCCGACCTGGGACGGCTGACCGCCGGCAGCGCCGCCGACATCGTCGCGGTGGATGGAGACCCCTTCGAAGACATCCAGGCGATGGGGCGGGTCGAGTTCGTCATGAAAGGGGGCGAGATCATCCGCCACTCGGCGATTTCCAGGTAGCGACCGGCCTGCGGCCCGCCGGCATGGCCCTTCCAGGACCGGGCCGCCCCGTCACGATAGACAACCCCATTTGTTTGGAATATGATGCGCCCCATCCGCGGAGACAACATTTCAACGCCTGACACGGCATAGTCTAAGGAGGAGTGTTCGATGAAGCTCGGTAACAAATCCGGATTGTTCGTGACTTCGATGGTGGTGGCGGCCCTGATATTCATGGGCGCCGCGGCACCGAACCAGGCCGACAAGGTGGCTCAGAGAATGCTGAAGTTCGATGCGGCCCTGACGCAGGCCTCGACCCAGATCGACGCCACCCTCGCCTCGATGAACGCTCTATCCTCCGCCTCCGGCGCCGACCTGACCGCCAAGTACAAGGACTACGCCAACAACGTGAAGAAGCTGGAGTCGATGGCCCAGAAGGCCAAGGCCCAGTCCCAGCAGGCGACGGCGCAGCGCGAGCAGTACCTGAAGCAGTGGGAATCCTCGAACGCCAAGATCCAGAACGAGCAGCTCAAGGCCGCCTCCCAGGCTCGCCGCGACGAGCTGGTGCCCAAGATCGAGGCGATCAAGACCTCCCTCGGCTCGGCCAAAGAGGCCTTCGGGCCGTTCATGCAGGACCTCAAGGACCTGAACCTCTATCTGGGCAACAATCTCAACCCGCAGGGCATCACCGGCGCCAGCGAGCTGATGACCAAGTCCACCAGCGCGGGCGAGACGGTGAAGACCGCGATTGCGCAGGGCCAGGCGGCCATCAAGGATCTCGCCGCCAGCATCAGCCCGGGCGGCGCTGCTCCGGCGAAGTAGTCACCGATTCCTTCTCATTCCAGGCTTAGCGCGCGGGGAGGGTGCGTCCCGGCCTCCCCGCGCGCGTCCTTAATCGGGCGCCGCGTTCGAGGAGATGGCGCATGAGCTGGAAGAAGTTCCTCCTGGTCGGCATTTTCGCGATGGCGTTCATGGCCGTCCCGGCCCACGCGGGAACGGTCGGCGTGTACGGCGCATTCTGGGATACGGATGACGCCGATTCGAGCTGGGGGGCCGGCGCCCGTGTCGGCTTCGATTTCCTGAGCTGGTTGGAGCTGGAGTTCCACGGCACCTATTTCCCCGAGTTCGGGGGCGACGTCCTGGGATCGGATATCGACATCAGCGTCATACCGGTCGACGGCGGCCTCAAGTTCAAGCTCTTCCCCAACAAGCCGGCGACGCTCTACGTGGGCGCCGGCGCCACCTACTACTTCCTGGACTCCGATGACGTCGAGATCGACAACGAGACCGGCTACTACGCCGAGGCGGGCGTCGAGTTCGGAGGAGAGCACACCCGGCTGTTCTTCGAGGTGATGTGGCGCGCGATGGACGCCACCATCGACTCCGGAATTCTCAGCGGCGACGCCAGCTTCGACGGCCTGACGGGCCAGTTCGGCGTCAACTGGACCTGGGGCAAATGAGCCGCCGCGTGTCGGCGCGCGGCCTGATGCGAGCCGTTCTCGCCGCGGCCCTCGTCGTCTGCACGGCGGGGGTCGCGGCACCTCTTCACGCGGCCACCAGCCCCGAAAAGGCCGAGAAGCTGGCGGCCCGGATGCTGGATGTGGAAGCCTTGCTGGACAAGGCCGCCAACCAGCTCGCCGCCACCCTCGATTCGATGAATGCCATCTCCGCGGCCAAGCCGGAGGACCTCGCCGCCCGCTACGAGGACTTCCACGACAACTTCGCGACCCTCGGCTCGATGGCGAAAAAAGCCCGCTCCAGCGCCGAAAAAGCGGCTTCGGACCGTGGCGCCTACCTCAAGAAATGGCAGTCGGCCCAGGACAAAATCCAGAACGAGCAGCTCAAGGCGGCCTCCCAGGCCCGCCGCGACGAGCTGATGCCCATGATCGACGCAATCCATGGCTCGCTGACCTCGGCGAGAGATACTTTCTATCCCCTCATGCAGAGCCTCAAAGACCTCGACCTCTACCTGGGTAACAATCTGAGCCAGCAAGGGATATCCCTATCCGGCAACCTGATGGCGAAGTGCACCAGCGATGGCGCGGCGGTAAAAGCCGACATCGATCGTGGTCGGGAAGCCATCAAGGCTTTATCCTCTAACATTCGACCGGGAGCCGGGGCCTCCCGGTAGCCAGCTCCGGTCGAATATCCCTCTCTACCCGGACGACGGCGAGGCGCCGTCCGGGTCGGCTCCACCCTCTCTGATGTCCGCCAGGACGGCGGCGTGCCTTGCCATGAGACGGCAGACCCGGCGCGCGGTCCGCAAGCGGATGTCCTCTACCCCGTGGGATCGCGCGTCCCGATCCTTCCGGGCCCGCTGAATCGGACGCCTACTTAGAGGAGAGCCCTCCGTGAACTGGAAGAGACTGCTGATCTGCGCGTTCGCCGCGGCCCTGTTTTCCATACCGGCCCAGGCGGGGACTGCCGGCCTCTACGGGGCCTATTGGGACACCGACGAAGCCGACTCGAGCTGGGGCATCGGCGCCCGGGCCGGATTCGATTTCGTCGACTGGCTCGAGCTGGAATTCCACGGTACTTACTACCCTGACCTCGGGGCCGATCTGGTCGGGCTTCCCGAGGCTCTGAACATCTCCGCCATCCCGGTGGACGGCGGCTTGAAGTTCAAGTTCTCCGGCGAGAAGCCGGGCTTCTATGTCGGTGCCGGGTTCACCTACTATTTCCTGGACATCGAAGATGGAGAAATAGACAATACGACCGGCTGGTACGCCTCGGTCGGGGCCGATTTCGGCAAGACGCACACCCGGGGGTTCGTCGAGGCGATGTGGCGCACGATGGACACCTCGATCGCCCTGAACGCCTTCGATGCCAATGCCAACTTCGAAGGGTTCTGCATCAACGCCGGCGTGAACTGGTCTTGGGGTCAGTAAGCCGGCAACAGAGCAGAGGGACAGCGACCTGGCTATGAAAAGAATCCCTCTTCTGTCCACCCTCCTGGTGATCCTTCTGCTGGGGGCCGTGCCGTCCATCCGGGCGGCCACGGCCCCCGAAAAAGCCGAAAAAGTCGCCTCCAAGATGCTGAAATCGAAGGAGGCAATCGAAGCGGCCAGCACTCAGATCGACGCCACCCTCAAGTCGATGAACGACATGGCCGTCGCCAAGGGCCCCGACCTGAAAGCGCGCTACGGCGCGTTCACCAAGAACGTCGACAAGCTCGAGTCGATGGCCAAGACGGCCAGGAGCAACGCCGACAAGGCGCGCAAGGATCGCGACGCCTACCTGAAGAAATGGGAGTCTGCCCAAAAAGACATCCAGAACGAGCAGCTCAAGCAGGCGTCCAAAGCGCGGCGCGACGAGCTGGTCCCGAAGATCGACGCGCTGAAAGACGCCGCCTCCTCGGTGAAGGAGACCTTCGTCCCCTTCATGCAAAGCCTGCACGATCTCGAGCTATACCTGGGAAACGATCTGAGCGAGCGCGGGATGGCCACCGCGAGCGACCTGATGAACAAGGTCAACGCCGACGGTGAGAAGCTCCGAGCCGACCTGGCCACCGCGACCGCCACCTACACGCAGCTCGCCGCCGCCCTCAGCCCTTCGGCCGCAAAGTAACCCGGCCAACCACTTCCTGCGCCTTCACCCAAAGTCTGAACCCATCGAATCAGGATCCGCACCGGAGTGTCGCGAACTGAAGGGGTTGCCCCGGTC
>DASTZC010000205.1 GCA_035764505.1 Candidatus Polarisedimenticolia bacterium | reverse complement strand
CCGGACGCAGGAGGAGCGATCACCTGCCAGGGCACATCTCAGAGCTGCGACGATGCCAACCCCTGCACCCAGGACAGCTGTGATTCCGCGACGGGGCAATGCGGCCACCCCGCGATCAGCTGCAACGACGGCAACGTCTGCACCACCGACACCTGCGACCCGGCGGCAGGCGGCTGTGTGCGGACGCCAGCCCCCGGATTCTGCAATATGGGGCGTCTGTGCACGGTGAACGACACCTGCAGCGGCGGGAACTGCTTCCTCGGTGTGCCGAGGAACTGCGCTGACGCCGTGCAATGCACGCGCGATTCTTGCTCGGAAAGCGGTGGAGGCTGCGTCCACCTCCTCGATACCACTCTCTGCGGGCCGGAGGGCCCCTGTATAGACTGGCAGTGCCTGCCGGGCCAAGGCAACGGCTGTTTCAACACCCTGCGCAACACGATGAAGGAATGTGACGGGAACCCCTGTACCCAAGACACGTGCCAGAACTCCCTTTGCATCGGAGGCGCGTTCGGAGGCACCACCAACCCGTGCGACGACCACAATGCCTGCACGACCGGCGATCGATGTAACCCGACGACCCGGCAATGCCAGGGCGGCGCGCCCGTCTCATGCGACGACGGCAATCCCTGCACGACCGACAGCTGCAGTGCGAGCACTGGTCAGTGCTCGCACCAGGGAGAAGGAGGGCCCGGGACCTGCGGCATCGGGGCCTGCCAGCGCAGCGTCGATTGCCTGACCAATCCCGACGACTGCGTCCCGGGAACGCCGAGCCCCGAAACCTGCAACAACATCGATGACGACTGTGATGGTCTGGTCGATGACCTCGGGTCGGCGACCTGCGGCATCGGCGCCTGCTTGCGCACGGTGTCCAACTGCCTCAATGGAGCGCCGCAGACCTGCGCTCCCGGAGCCCCCACCTCCGAGACCTGCAACGCCGCGGACGACGACTGCAACGGGCTGGTGGATGACCTGGGGACGACGACCTGCGGCGAGTTTTCCTGCGAACGGACCGTCGACAACTGCCTGAATGGCGTTCCGCAAACCTGCATCCCCGGAACCCCGCAGGAGGAGGTCTGTAACGCCCTGGACGACGATTGCGACGGGGAGATCGATGAAGGACAGACAACCTGCGGGGAGGGAGCCTGCCAGGTGACGGTGGACCTCTGCATCGACGGCAATCCGCAGGACTGCGTGCCAGGAACCCCGGCGCCCGAGGATGTCTGCAACGGCATCGACGACGACTGCGACGGGGTCGTGGACCAGGGAAGAATCCAGGCCGATTGCATCCTCAACCCCTCCACCTTGAACCTCAACGCGCAGGGGTCGACCTTCAACATCGAGTGCAAGCTGACGGATCGATGTGGCTCCGCTCCGGTTCCGGGCACGCAAATCGGCACGGTTTATATCTCGAGGGCCGACGCCGGCCAGGGCGCCGCCCTGCCCGATCCCACCACGCTCCCCTGCCCCGACCCGGTGCTGGGCTCGCTCTACGAGCGCGGCATCGTCGAGGATGCCGCCGCGCGGCAGAATTCGCCCAAGGGCGCCACGTTCAAGTTCGACGTTCCCAGCGATGGAAGCTGCGCCACGCTCGATGGCGATCGGCAGGACTTGGCGGCGCGTCTCGCCGCGATCCCCGACAACACGACCGCCACGATCTGCGTTTCCGGGAAGGCGGACAGCATCGACTTCATCGGCTGCGCGACCGCGCTGGTGCGCAACAAAGGTCTGCGCTGAGGCGGAGCATCCTGGCGCGGCGCCGTGTTATCATGGGCGCTCGAAAATCGCCGATGCGCTTCTCGTCGCGTGCCTCATGCGGAGAGGTACCGAAGTGGCTGTAACGGGCCCGCCTCGAAAGCGGGTTGGCGCCTAACCCGCGCCACGTGGGTTCGAATCCCACCCTCTCCGCCACCTTCTTCCCCCATCCCCCTTCGATTCTGCAAACCATGGCCCAGGCGTGGTAGCTTATTTGCTTGGCTCGGGCCGCCCCATCTGTCCGGACCGCCCAAACCGACATGCATGAATCCCATGAGGTGTGTCCTTGTTCCAATCTTCTTCGACCGCCAAGTCCATGCTTTGGGCCGGCACCCTGGCCTTGGGAGCGCTCATCTTGATTCATTCGATCGGAGCCGCGGCGGCGCCCGCCGCCGATTACGACAAGAAGTTCTACACCGTTGCGGAGCGCTACCTGGACGAGTCGCTGCACCTGTTCCCGACCCTGGCATCGATCAACGGCTACCACAAGTACGACGGGCTGCTGGAGGATTTCAGCGAGGCGTCGGTCACCAAGATGACGTCGACCTTCACCGCCTTCCGCAAGGAGATATCCGCCATCGACCGTGCCAAGCTGTCGGTCAGCGCGCAGGTGGATCGCGGACTGCTCCTTCAGGATGCCGAGGCGACGCTGCTGACGCTCACCGAGCTGAAGCCGTTTCTCAAGGACCCGCTCTTCTACAACGACATCCTGGGAAACAGCACCCTCTTCGTCACGCAAACCCCGACCGACTCGAAGGACTTTCCGGCCCGCGTCGAATCGATCGTCTCGCGCATGAAGCGGATTCCCGGCCTCCTGGAGCAGGCGAAGAAAAACCTCCAGAACCCCTCCGAGGTGCAGACGAAGTTCTGCATCGTCCTCAACCCGGGCAACCTCGATTTCTTCGAGAACGTGCTGCCGCCCTTGGCCGCGAAGGTGCCGGGACAGCAGGCGGCGGTCGACGCTGAGCGGACCAAGGTGATCGCGGCGCTGAAGGCCTATCAGGGCTGGTTGGAAAGCGATCTGCTGCCGCGCTCGAAGGGAGACTGGCGGCTCGGGCGCGATCTCTGGACGAAAAAGCTCAAGGCGACACTGGCATCCGATCTGTCACCCGAGGAGATCCTCAGCCGCGCCGAGGCGAAGCTCAAGAGCGACCGCGACGAGATGCTCAAGGTGGCTCGGCCGCTGCACGACAAGTTCTTCCCGGATCACAAGCACGCCGAGACGGGAGACGACCTGATCAACGTCGTGGTGAAGGAGACGCTCGCGAAGCTCAGCCAGGATCATTCGAAGCCGGAGGCCCTGTTCGGCGACGTCAAGGACAAGTGGATCCCCAAGATCAAGGGATACATCCGCAAGAGCGGCATCATCGGCCTGCCCCCGGAGGATGACTACTTCGTCATCGAGCCGACTCCCGCCTTCATGGACGGCGTCGCGGTCGCCTTCTTCAATCCGCCGCCCGCCTTCGAGCCGCAGCTGAAGAAATCGTTCTGGGTCTCCTCGATCCCCAAAGGGGGCAGCCCCGAGAAGGACGCCGAGGTCGCGGAAAGCTATCTCAAGGAGTACAACGACTACGGCCTGCAGAGCCTCATCATCCACGAGGCGTTCCCGGGGCACTACGTGCAATCGTGGTACGCTCTGAAATCGCCGCTGGCCACCATCTACAAGAAGGTGTTCGCCTCGGGGACTTTCGCCGAAGGCTGGGCGGTCATGGCGGAGGAGGAGATGTTCACCTCCGGCTTCGCCGAGGGGGATCCCGCCAACTACCTGGTCCACAAGAAATTCGATCTCCGGGTGCCCATGAACGCCATTCTGGATTCCAAGATGCACATCGCCGGGATGTCGGAGGAGGAGACCGACAAGTGGGCGATGGATATGCTGACCCGCTACGGCTTCCAGGAGGAGGCGGAGGCGAAGGGAAAACTGCGCCGGGCCAAGATCACCGCGACGCAGCTGTCGACCTACTTCGTGGGATTCACCGAGCTGTGGGACATCCTCGCCGACGAGAAGGCGGCGGAAGGTGACAAGTTCTCGCTCAAGTCGTTCAACGAGCGGCTGCTCGGCTTCGGGACGATCCCGCCGCGCGACGTGCGCCGGCTGATGTTCCCGCCGGCGCAGAGCAAGACGGGGAAGAAGTAGGAGCGGCGTACGGGCCTGTCCGGGCCGTTTGACCGACCCTTATCGCTGCAATAAGATCCTCGGCCTCCTGGAGAGTCCGGGACGACGCAGCCCCAAACGGAGAGATGACCGAGTGGCTGAAGGTGCACGCTTGGAAAGCGTGTGTGGGGGAAACCTCACCGTGGGTTCGAATCCCACTCTCTCCGCCATGATTTCCCTTCCCGCGATCCCCCTGCCGGCCTGGCGAGGAGCGCTGCATGGCGCATGAAGAACGCGTAAAGCTCTACTACTCGCTGTTCAGTGAGCGCAAGATGAAGGAGTTGGAGGCGCTGTTCACCGACGACAGCCTGATCATCGATTTCCGAGGCACCGAGCATCACAGCACCGGGGTGGTGCGCATGTTCGAGCTCTACCCCGCGACCTCCCGGTTCGAGCTGTTGCGAATCGTGGCCGACGATCACTCGGCCAACACCGCCTTCCGCGTCACCGGCGGCCCCGAAGGCCGCGGCACCGATGGAAGCGACCTCTTCGTCTTCTACGGCGACAAGATTCGGGTCCTGAAGACCACCCTCCCGCCTACCTGAAGCGCGCTCGTCTCCCTCCTAGGCTCCGTTCGCCACCTCGCGGGAAGCCGCTCCTTCCGCATCATCCCAACCGGCCAAGCTGCGAATATCACGAGGGGACATTTCTGCCAGCCAGCGACGGCGTGGCTCCGATCGGACAGACTCTCAGCGCCACCCGCGCAACGAGTTCATCAAGCTGAGGATTCCGAATCAGGTAGAGCACCCTCAAGACACGATGACGATCCAGGGGGAGATCGACGACGTTGGCGTCCGCAGGCAGCCTCTCCCGGGTCGAATCCTTCAGCCTGAACATCGTCAAGTCATTCGCAAGGTACGCGTCGCATGCGCTTCGAGCATCGGTGCGTACTTCGGGGTGTCCGAGAACGAAATTGACCCCCCGCGAGAGGAGATAGGCGGTCGTCGCAAGCTTGCGGTGTCCGGGCTTGAGATCCGCCGGAAGACCGTGAAGCGCCACTTCGCGATCCGTCAGCCCAAGCATGTCGACGGTCGGCAGGCGGGAGTAATAAGGAATAGCGCCAACGGCCGTTGTCGCGATGAGAGGAGCCGGATGCGTCGTTGCGAAGAGCCTTTGGAGGTCGAGCCCTATCTGGCGCCAGTTGTCGTCTTCGCCGAGAACGTGAGCCTGGAGGTTTCGCATCGGCTCGATCGCTCCCGCGCCACGAAAAGTCGAGGCATGGTACAGCGAGCCTAGGACCAAAGAGGCCACCACGGTGGACCTGACGGCCATGCTCCGCGGCAGACCGGCGAGGAGCACGATGAAGAAGAACGGGAGAACGGGCACGAGAATCCTGAATTCCATGAAATCGCCGCCGACGGAGATAACGTAGGCCGCCCAGGCCGCGAGGCTCGCTCCCAGCACCCGGATACCGGGACTGCGGAGGGCGTTGCGGGCCTGAACCGCGCTCAGCAGCAATGCCGGAACCATCAAATAGGATCGAACGAAAATGTAGCCATATTGCAGCCCCATCTTCATTACGGCGGTTTCGGCACCTTTCACATGCACCGTATTGGGAAGAATCTCTCCGTAGTAGGACATCTTCCAGCCCAGCCACACGAGAAGACTCATCAGGGCTGGAAGGGACCACCCGAGCGGCCGTATCATGCTCCCGGAGCCGAGTTTCCGGCGCGTACGAAGGCTGCGGACCGTGGCGAGCCACATCGGCGGAACCAGGGCAATCAAAGAGTCGAGCCGTGTCATCAAGGCGAGGGTGCAGGCCCATGACAGACACAGGACATCCCTTGCGCGGGACAGGGGGCGATCCGCAAGCCCGAGATAGGCCACGACGACGAGGAGCAAGGTCTGCAGCTGAGTCTCGAGTCCTCCCGTGGCGTAGCACAGAAAGCTGTAGTTCGACGCCAACAGAAGAACCACCAGGAGCGAATCGGATTCACTGCCGAGGACTCTCCCCGCCAGGCGATGGGTCATGAGCAGCGTGCCGGCGAAACAAGCCAGCCCTGTCGCCTGGGCGAAGAAGACCGCGTCGATGTGCAGCAGGTGCGGAATGGCCATCAGAAGCGTCCACAGGAAATTCGTGTACCCTTCGATCCGCTCGCCGGTGTTGAAGACGAGCCCGTTTCCGTTCGCCAGGTTCCGGGCGTAGCGAAAGGAGATGAAGGCATCGTCCTGCACGAATCGCAATCGATAAGCGAGCAGAACTCCCGCGGCTGCCAGAAAAGCCGGAATCGGGAACCGTCGGGTTCGTAGAGTGTCGGAACGGTTCGTTGGAGAGCCTCCGGACGCGGGATCTCGCGAGATATTCTCGAGCGCGCCTCGAGTCACTTTGAGAGACTTCTATACCGATCACTGCTTCTGGCTGTCAAGGGCCCTTCTCATGAAGCGACCGACAGAGCCTGCTGCGCCCCGGGCCGTCCCAGGGAGGAGCCATGAGGATTGAGGCCGCCTCTTCGCGCGATCTCCCCGGCATCCAGCGACTTCTTCAATGCGTCGCATTGCCGGCGGAAGGGGCCGGCGAGCGCCTTGCGACGACGCTCGTCGCCCGTGAAGACTCGCGGCTGATCGGCACGGCGGCGGTCGAGTTTTACCCGGACGGCGCCCTGCTGCGATCCGTCGCGGTCGAGCCTGGCAAGCAGGGCAGCGGCATCGGCCGGGAGCTGACCGAGGCGGCGCTGCGCCTCGCCCGGGAGGGGGGTGCCGGTGCGGTCTACCTGCTCACCACCACGGCGCAGCGCTTCTTTCCCAAATTCGGCTTCGAGACGATTACCCGGGACGCCGTGCCCGAAACGGTGAAGGCCTCCGACGAGTTCAGGGGCGTCTGCTGCGCCTCCGCCGTCGTGATGCGCAAGACATTGCTTCCCTGACTCTACCTGCCACTACTTCCCTTCGGTTGCAGTGGTGACCAGGTAAAGGGTGGAGATCATCTGGCGGAAGCTGTAGCCCAGGGTCTGGCCGTCGGGGGTAATTTCGCAAGGGCCGTAATCGAGGATTCCGGTAGCGTCCCTGGCCGAGAACTCAGTGAACGGCTTGATCCCACCGGTTTTCAGATCCAGGACGTCGATCCTCCCCGGCACCAAAGGCGTCTCCCCGGTCAATCTTCTCGAGGATCTCGTAGGGACCCAGCTTCGCGCCGATCATCGATTCTTATTGAATGGTAGGAGTACGTCGCGTAGGGCCTGGGATCTCATTCGGGCTTTTTCGGCCAGATGGTCCAGACACCGTGGGCGGAGGCCAGCGTCCTTCCCGACGCGTCGCGAATCTCCCCTTCCGCGAAGGCGACCGACCGGCCGCGGCGCGCCACCCGCCCCTCTCCGATCACGAGGCCCGGGCGGACCGGCTCTCGGAACTGTACCGACAGCTCGAGCGTTCCGGTCCATTCTTCAGGCGTCAGCGAGGAGACGACGGCGCCGCCTAAAGCGGTGTCGAGAAGCGAGGCGACCACACCACCGTGCGCCACGCCCCGCCTGTTGAGGAGCTCCGGTCCCACTTCCAGCTCGTAGCGGGCCTTCCCCTTCTCGCGGAAGACGCAGCGCATTCCCAGGAGCTGGCTGAAGGGAGTCGAGTTCGCTGGCGGCTTGGTCATCGACGTATCCTAAGGGGGCCGCCCGGCGTGGCGCAACAGCGCCTCTTCCACCGCGGAGCGCGGACATCCTGGAGCAGGATTCCACGATCCGCTGCGCGGCGGCTTATGATTCCCGCTTCGAGGTCCTCTGCGCTTCTTGGACTTGGAGCGCGGCGTTGGACCAGAGCGGCGAGACCGCCGCTCCACGATTCATCCAAGGAGCCTGCCATGGGCGAGGTATTGAGCCGCCGCTCGGTCCACGAGGGGCGCAAGATCAAGCTGTATCTGGAAGAAGTCCGGCTGCCCAACGGCGCGCAGACGGAGCTCGAAGTGATCGAGCATCCCGGCGCGTCTGCCATCGTACCGTTCGCGGGGGACGACGAGATTCTCATCATCCGCCAGCACCGCCACTGCGCCGGGGGCATGCTGCTGGAAGTCCCGGCCGGCACGCTCGACAAGGGGGAGTCTCCCGAAGCCTGCGCGCTGCGGGAGATCGAGGAGGAGACCGGCTTCCGCGCCGGACGCCTCGAGCCCCTCGGCTGGATCTGGACCACGCCGGGATTCACGACCGAGAAGATCCACCTGTTCGCGGCCTTCGACCTGACCCCGGGCAAAGCCGACAGGGATCACGATGAGGTGATCACGCTGGAGCGGATGAGATTCTCCGACGCGCTCGAGCGCGCCGCCGGTGGCGACATCACCGACGCCAAGACGATTGCCGCCCTGTTTCGCGCCTCCCGGATCACGTTCCGGAAATGAGCTGCCGCACCGCTGAGATCCGCGCCGCTCATCCTTGACCCGCCGGCGGGGGGCGGGCTATTCTGCCCAATCTCTCGCCCGATGACGGAGATTCCATGCCGCCGAAGAAGAAAATCGACACGGCTCTCGACGACCTCCTGAAAGAGAAACGGACTTTCGCCCCCTCCGCCGAGTTTCGCAAGCTCGCCGCCGTCAAGGACGACTCGCTCTACAAGCGGGCGCAGCGCAACCCCGAGCAGTTCTGGGCCGATCTCGCCTCCGAGCTGCAGTGGGAGAAGCGCTGGCGGAAGGTGCTCGAATGGAAGGCCCCCGACGCGAAGTGGTTCGTCGGCGGCCGGCTCAATGCCAGCGTCAACTGTCTCGACCGGCACCTCAAAGGCGCGCGCCGGAACAAGGCCGCGCTCATCTGGGAGGGCGAGCCGGGCGATCGCCGCACTTACACCTACAAGGACCTGCATCGGGAAGTCTGCCAGTTCGCCAACGTGCTCAAGAAGCTCGGCGTGAAGACCGGCGACCGCGTCGCGCTCTACCTTCCCCTGATCCCGGAGCTGCCGATCGCCATGCTGGCCTGCGCCCGGATCGGCGCGCCGCACACCGTCGTGTTCGGCGGCTTCTCGGCCGAATCGCTGCGCGATCGGATCAACGACGCGGGGGCCAAAGTCCTGGTGACGGCCGACGGTGGCTACCGGCGCGGCAGCCAGGTGCCGCTGAAACAGTATGCCGACGAGGCGGTCGCGGGGTGTCCCACCATCAAGCACGTCATCATGGTCAATCGCGGCGACTTCCAGGTCCACTTCAAGGAAGGGCGCGATCACTGGTGGCACGTCCTGATGGAGGAGGCCTCCGCCGACTGCCCCGCCGTCGACGTCGATTCGGAGCACCTCCTTTACATCCTCTATACCTCCGGCACCACGGGGAAGCCCAAGGGGATCGTGCACACCACCGGCGGCTACCTCACCGGCGCCTACGCCACGACGAAGCATGTCTTCGATCTGCGCGAGGAGGATGTCTACTGGTGCACTGCCGACATCGGCTGGGTGACGGGGCATTCGTATGTGGTCTATGGGCCGCTCGCCAACGGCGCCACGGTGGTGATGTACGAAGGCTCCCCCGATTGGCCCGATCGGGGGCGCTTCTGGCGCATCGTCGAGAAATATGGCGTCACCATCTTCTATACGGCGCCGACCGCCATCCGGGCCTTCATGAAGTGGGGCGACAGCTTCCCGAAGGCGAGCGACCTCTCCTCGCTGCGGCTCCTGGGAACGGTCGGAGAGCCGATCAATCCCGAAGCCTGGATCTGGTACCACGCGCTCATCGGAGGCGGAAGGTGTCCCGTCGTGGATACCTGGTGGCAGACGGAAACTGGAATGATCCTGATCACCCCGCTGCCCGGAGTGACCCGGTTGAAGCCGGGCTCCGCCACGCTAGCCTTCCCCGGCATCGACGCCGCGGTGGTCAACGAGCGGGGTGAGGAGGTGAAGGTCGGCGGCGGGTACCTGGTCCTGCGGCGTCCCTGGCCGTCGATGTTGCGCGGCATCTACGGCGACCCGAAGCGCTTCCGCCAGCAGTACTGGAGCCGCTTCCCCGGCATGTACTTCACCGGCGACGGCGCCAAGCGCGACGCCGACGGCTACTTCTGGCTGCTGGGCCGGGTCGACGACGTCATGAATGTGGCCGGGCACCGGATCGGCACGATGGAGGTGGAATCGGCCCTGGTGGATCACCACTCGGTGGCGGAAGCTGCCGTCGTGGGAGTGGATCACGACATCAAGGGGACCGCGATCGCCGCCTTCGTCACCTTGAAGGAAGGGACCAAATCGCATGCGAACCTCGTTGGGGAGCTGAAGGAGCACGTGGTCAAGAAGATCGGCGCCATCGCCCGCCCCGAGCAGATACTTTTCAGCGCCGAGCTCCCCAAGACTAGATCCGGGAAGATCATGCGCCGTCTGCTGCGTGACATCGCGGGAGGCCATGCCCTGGGTGACACCACGACCTTGGCGGACCCAGCAGTAGTCGCCGCCTTGAAGCAGAGGTATGAGGAAGAAGGTTGAGCTACTTGGCCGGTTAGAGCTGGCGGCGTGCGGGTCGGTCTCGGCAAGGCAGGACTCATCGGTTATCGCACGCCGCAGCTCAACCGGCGCGCGGCGGGCCGTCGAGGCCCGCCGGTAACCCACCTCAGAACCAGCCGACTCAAGGTAGGTCGGGGCGACGGGACTCGCGCCCGCGAAAGGATGGACCATCCCGGAAGTTACGAGCGGGTGACCAGCAGGTCTTCCAGGGCCAAAGCGTCCAAATCCCCCGCCAGGAAAGTCTGGACGGCGTCGGAGGGGGAGCAGACGATCGGCTCTTCGTGGATGTTGAAGGAAGTATTGAGGACGCTGGGGATTCCGGTGCGGCGCAGGTAGGCGGTCAGGATGGCATGGAAGGTGGGATTGGTCTCCTTGTCGACCAGCTGGGGGCGGGCGGTGCCGTCGACGTGCACCGCCGCCGGTGAGGCCTGCTTCATGTAATCGGTGCAATCGTACGTAATCGTCATGAAGCGGGCCGCGTCGGCAGCCACCTCCAGGTTGAGATAGCAGCGGTGCGCCTCTTCCGCGAGCGTCGCGGGAGCGAAGGGCATGAACTCCGTCCTCTTGAGCTTTTCATTGAGCCAGACATTGGCGCGCGGGTCGCTTGCCTGGAACAGGATCGAACGGTTCCCGAGCGCCCGCGGCCCGTACTCCATTCTTCCGGCACAGCGGGCCACTGTCTTGCCGCCGGCCAGCAGCTCGCCGATCTCCTCCCCCGGATCGGCCATCTTCCTCGTCTTCAGTCCTCGCCCCGCCAGCGCCTGGTCCACCTCCGCCGCGGAGAAGCCCGGACCCAGGAAGACGTCGCTCAGGCGCCGGGACTGCATCCCTCCCGCTTCCGCCTGCAGGACCATCGCCGCCCCAGCGCCGGTCCCCGAATCGTTCATAGCCGGGTAGACGAAGACGCGCGACACCCCCTCCATCTCGGCAATCCGCTGGTTGAGCTTGACGTTGGCGACGACCCCGCCCGCCAGCGCCACGCAGTCGGCCCGGTGCTCCCGCAGGAAGGGTTTGAGGTAATCGACCACCACCTTCTCGAGCGTCTCCTGCCAGGCCGCAGCCGCCTGCTCTCGTGGATAGCTCCGCGCCACCTGCGCGGGGAACCGGCGGTCGAACAGGCAGCTCGAGACGAAGCCGTCGCGGGGCGAGAATCGGCCGAGGACCTCGCGTCCCAGGTCGCCCGGCTTGCCGTAGGCGGCCAGCCCCAGGATCTTTCCTTCGTGGCGGTCGGGGACGAAGCCGAGCGCCTTGGTGATCTGGGCATAGAACATCCCCATTGAATGCGGGAAGCGGACCGAGTGGAGCCGCCGCAGCCGGCCTGATTCCCCCAGGGTCACGGTGGTGGTCAGGCCGCTGCCGTAGGCGTCCACCGTCAGCATCAGCGCCCGGTCGAAGCCGGAAGTGAAATAAGCCGAGGCGGCGTGCGCCTCGTGGTGCTCGACGCGGCGCAGATTCGCGAGGAGGCCGAGAGGGGCCAGGCCGGCAACGAGCTCCCGGTGGTAGCGCCGGTGATCCAGGATCGCCTTCCCCGACCAGCGCCCCTGGTAATAGAAGCTTCGAAGGGCCTGGCCCGGACGAGAGAAGACCTCGGAAGGGAGCCGCGTGGCGCTGTTCGCCAGGCAACCCAGGATCAATCGGGACTCTCGCCCCCCTTCGAAGAAGGGATAGGCGACGGCGTCGATTTGGGCCGGGGTGAGGCCTTCGAACTGCAGGGCCTTCTCCAGGCTGCGCGCCGGGAACCCTCCCTGCTGCTTTTCCCGGGTAAGGCGCTCCTCGGACAGCGCAAAAGTGCACCGGCCGTCCCGCAGGATGGCGACGGTGCTCTCCTTGTCCAGGGCAGAAATCCCCAGAATTATCACGGGACGGGCCCTATCCCGGCGTGGGGCGAAGAATACGAGCGCGAAAGGACGCAAAAAGAAAGGCCGCGGGGACCCGCGGCCTTCAACAAATTATGAACAGGAACGGACAACCGATCCTCCACGCTGGTGGAGGCTTTTTATCCTACGCTCCTTCGCGTCGTCAAATCCGGCCTCGTCCTAACGGCAGGGACTCTGGTCGCTCGAGTTGCCGCCGAAATCAACGGCCACGATCGGGCTTGGATTCTCGGTAGACGGCCAGGGCCAAGCCGACAGTCCTCCCACGGGGGGCATCGGCAATGTGGTCGGGGATGAGATGGGATCGAAGACCGTCGTCACCGTGTTCCCGGCGCCGGGGTCCGACACCCTGGGTCCGAAAACCACGGGCGGCTTGGCTGCAACCACCTTGCAAGCGTAAGTCTGGTTGCCCTGCCCGGAGGAGCAAGTCCCCATTTCCATCACCCTCATTGTTGCCTGAAACTGATAATACGCAATTGTTTCCTGCCCGCCGTCGCAGTTCGCCACCACTCTGTCCCACAGCCAGGAAAGAAGGATCAACGCCATTACCATGATCCACCTCCCCGAGTGCCCACGAACCGCCCCTTGCTCGCTCCGCCCACCATGCCCACGTTCCTCTGCCTCCTCCGCGCTCTTCTTCGGGCTCCCTCCCGCTCGCCTCACTCGAGGGGGGAGTCCCGTTGCCCTTTTTCAGGCCCGCCAGGAATCGCCTCGTGGTTTTCCTGTAGGGTCTTGACCGGCCTATTTGCCATTGCAAAAAATTGACCAATACGTCAAGTCCTTGAATTACCCCCGATCTCCTGGGAAGCGCGGAAGTTGCGGGGCGGGAACAGCGCCGCTTGTGAAACTGGAATTTCGAAAAGCGTGGCTGAAAGACGAATTCGTAAGTACTGGAGCGGGTTTCGACGTCTTTTTCGCTTCGTTGACGCGGGGGGATCGCTGGGATAAGATTCGCTCGCTTTTCGGACAAATCAGCGCGGGCTGGAGGCCGGCGCGAGAGCTGGTCCGAGCCCCGCGCATTGCGAACCCCCGAACCCCGCCAGGCCCGGAAGGGAGCAACGGTAAGGAGTAGCTCGCAGGTGCCGCGGGTCACCTTGGACCGGCTCTCGGGCCGGCCAGGCCCTCCTCGAACGGTCACCCTTCATGGCATATCAGGTTCTCGCGCTGAAGTACCGCCCCCAGACCTTCGACGAGGTGGTGGGACAGCGCGCCGTCGTCCAGACCCTGAAGAATTCCCTGCTCAACGATCGCATCGGGCACGCCTACCTCTTTTCCGGGGTGCGCGGCGTCGGCAAAACCACCGTGGCGCGGCTGCTGGCGAAAGCCCTTAACTGCGTCAAGGGCCCAACACCGACCCCCTGCAACGAGTGCTCCTCCTGCATCGAGATCGGGCAATCCCGCTCCCTCGACGTCCTGGAGATCGACGGCGCCTCCAACAACAGCGTGGACGACGTGCGCGAGCTGCGCGACACGGCGCGCTACGCGCCCTCGCGCGATCGCAACCGCATCTTCATCATCGATGAAGTCCACATGCTCTCGAACTCGGCCTTCAACGCGCTGCTGAAGACGCTGGAGGAGCCGCCGCCCCGCGTCGTCTTCATCTTCGCCACCACCGAATACCGCAAGATCCCGGTGACCATCCTGTCGCGCTGCCAGCACTTCGATTTCAAGCGCATCGCCCAAGGGGACATCGCCGACCACCTGGGGCGCATCGCGGCTTCCGAAAAGGTGACGATCTCGCCTTACGCGTTGAGCCTGATTGCCCGGATGGCCGACGGCTCGCTGAGGGACGGCCAGAGCGCCTTGGACCAGGTGATCGCCTATTGCGGCTCCGTGGTGCGGGACGAGGATGCCCGGGCCATCCTCGGGGTGCTGGACCGGGAAATCCTGGCGGGATTCGTCGAAAAGGTGGCCGACCGCGACAGCGCGGGCCTGCTCTCGCTGGTGGATCAGGTCCTCGAATCGGGCCACGATCCGGCGCTGTTTCTGGGCAATCTCATGGAGCAAGTAAGAGATCTGCTGCTCATGAAGATCGTCCCCGATCCGGTCAAGAGCCTGGGGCTGGCCCAGGACGAGGTGTCGGCGTTCGCGCCGCTGAAGGAGCGCTTCTCCCAGGAAGACCTGCTGCGCATCATGGACGCCATCGCCCGGGAGGAAGCCCGCATCCGCTACTCGCCGCAGCCTCGCTACCTGCTCGAGGCGCTGGCGGTACGGCTTTGCCATCTGACGCACCTGGAGCCGCTCGAAGAGCTCCTGGCGCGCTTCCCGGACAGCGCGGCCGGCGCGACTCCGGGTGGCGGCAAGCCTCCGGCGCCGAAGCCCGAGAAGCCCGGCCCAAGACGCTCCTCCACGCCGGCGGCCGATGCCGCCTTCGAGGCAGGCAGTGTCTCGATCAATCCGCTTCCCTCCCCAGCCGGAGGACCGCCATCGCTCGACCTTCCCGTCGCGGCCGCTGCTGAAGCGCCGCCGGAGATCGCGGATGCCGAGCAGGCTCCCGTCACGATGGCCCGGGGGGGAGACGAGGCGCCCGAAGCCCGGGCCCAGGTCGAGGCGATCCTGGAGCGTATTCATACCGAGCGCAGCGCGCTGTGGGGATTCCTGAGCCACGCTTCGTTTTTCGACCTTACCGGGGACGCCTTCGTCATCAGCCTTCCCGAGGACAAGGCCCTGTTCCGGGCGAGCATCGAGCGCAAGGAATACCTGGCGGTCATCCGCTCCGTGGTCGAGTCGGTCACGGGGAAGAAGGTGGAAGTCAGAGTGCAGCAAACGGCGGCGCTGCCCGCGGATGCCGCGCCTTCGCTCACGGCGGTCCCGGCCGCCGATGCGGCCGCGGAGGAGAAGAAGCGCCGCCTCCTGGAGGAAGCGACGAAGTCGCCGGAGGTGCGCAGCTTGCTGGACCTGTTCGAAGGCGAGATCATCGAGATCGAGGAGGCGTAGGTGGACTTCGGCGGCATCATGAAGCAGGCGCAGCAGATGCAGGAGCGCATCAAGCAAAAGATGGAGGAGCTCAAGGTGGAGGGGACATCCGGAGGCGGGATGGTCACCGTCACGATGAGCGGCTCGAAGAAGCTGCTGGGTGTGAAAATCTCCCCGGAAGTGTTCACCTCGGGTGATGCGGAGATGCTGGAGGACCTCATCCTGGCGGCGGTGAACGTCGCCGCGCAGAACGTCGACGAAGCGCTGAAAGAGCATCTCGGCTCGCTCGCCGGGGGATTGAAGCTGCCGGGATTGTTCTAGGATGAGCTACGCCGATCCGATCGAGCGGCTGGTCGCCGCGCTCAAGCGGCTGCCCGGCATCGGCACCAAGTCGGCGCAGCGCCTCGCCTTCGCCATCCTCCACCAGGGCCGCGACGAATCGCTGGAGCTTTCCGCCGCCATCCAGGAAGTCAAGGACAAGATCCGCCTCTGCTCCGTCTGCTGCCACATCACCGACGTGGATCCCTGTCGCTTCTGCGGCGACGAGGCGCGCGACCGGGGAACGCTGTGCGTCGTGGAGGAGCCCAACAACCTGCTGGCGATCGAAAAGACGCGCGAGTACAAGGGGGTCTACCATGTCCTGCACGGCTCGCTGTCGCCGCTGCGCGGCATCGGCCCCGAGGCTCTGAAGATCGACGAGCTCATGCGGCGCGTGCGCTCGGGCGGCGTGCGCGAGGTCATCCTGGCCACCAACCCGACGGTGGAAGGGGAGCAGACGGCGAGCTATCTCTCCAGCCTCCTCAAGCCGCTGGGAGTGAAGACCAGCCGCATCGCCATCGGCATTCCCGTCGGCTCCGAGATTGAGTACACCGACGAGGTCACGATGTCGAAGGCGCTGGAAGGCCGCCGGGAAGTCTAAGTGTCGCCCTGCGACCCCGCAGACCCCATAGAGCGAACCTGGTCCACGGATCATTGCCCCGTCAGTCGACCCAACCTTTTCTTACGCCCCGATCACTCAAGGTATGCGGAATAGAACTGGAGCGCTGGGCACTAGCGCCCGAGGAGGGTCGATGAGGATCGAGGGAAATGCTTGTCGGATGGTCGTCCTGGCCGGGCTCCTCCTGGGCGCACCGGCGATGCAGGCGGAGGCGCGGGAGGCCCGCGCGCCGGCTGAAGTCTCGCAGGAGGGGAGACCGGCCCCGGCGGCGGCTTTCGAGCGCTTCAAGGCGCTGGCCGGGACCTGGATCGGACGCAGCACGAAAGGCTGGGAGGACGACGTGACGATCGACGTGATCGCCGGCGGCTCGGTGGTTCGGGAATCCAGCTTCAATGCCCACCCGGGCGAGACGATGCTCACCCTGTTCCACCTGGACGGCGATCGCCTGATGCTGACGCATTATTGCGTGGCGCGTAACCAGCCACGGATGGTGGCGAGCCGTTTCGAGGAGGGCGGCAGGAAAGTCGCCTTCGACTTCCTCGATGCCACCAATCTGACGCGCCCCGGCGCCGGACACATGCATTCCTCGGTGTTCGAGTTTCGCGATGCCGACCATTTCACCTCGCGCTGGGCCTGGTTCCAGGACGGCAGCGAGCGCTGGATGGAGGAGATTGTCTACGAGCGCAAGCGCTGAGCGGATGGAATCGATTCCCGACCGCGAAAGCGAGGATCGATCCCTGGTGGAGGCTTTCCTGCGGGAACGCTCGGAGGCGGCTTTCCGGGCGCTTTACCACCTGCACTCTCCGCGCCTTTACCAGCTGGCGCTGCGGCTGTCGGGGTGGCATGAAGAGGAAGCTCGCGAGATCGTCCAGGAAAGCTGGGTGCGGGCGATGCGCAAGCTGGCGGAGTTCCGCTGGGAGTCGAGGCTCTCCACCTGGCTCGCGGGGATTGTGGTTCGACGTGCCTGCGAGGCGCGCCGCACTCGACGCCTGGAGGTTCCGATGGAGGAACACCTTCCGGAGAACGCCGCGAGCGTGTCCCAGGAGCCGGATTGGGATCTCGAGAGGGCGATTGCCGCGCTTGCGCCGGGATATCGGCGCGTCCTGATCCTGCACGATGTCGAAGGGAACACCCACGCGGAGATCGCCGCCCTTCTCGGTATCGAAGCAGGGACCTCGAAGAGCCAGCTGTTCGAGGCACGCAAAGTGCTGCGGCGGAAGCTGGGACGCTGAGAGGTTTGCTGGAGGAAGAAGAGCTTTCGCGCCCGCGGAGCGGCCGTGGAAAGGAGTCGATGACGTGGTGGAAAGACGCGACGAAGAGAACCTGGATCCGGTGACGGAGCGGGAGCTGCGCTCCCTGCCGCGAGAGCGGCGTCCTCCCCAGGATCTCGAGAGGATGGTGGTGTCGGACCTGAGGCGGGAAGGACTGCTCGGATCGCGGCTACTCGCGCCGAGGCCCTGGATGCGCGCCGCGGCCTCGCTGGCCCTCCTGGCCATCGGCTTCGCGGCCGGCGCATGGTGGATGCGCCCCGCCCTTTCCTGGGAGACGCGCACTCAGGCACGCAATGAGCCTCGGTTCCTGCTCCTGCTGCACGAGTCACCGGACATGGAGACGCTCTCTCACGAGCGGCAGGCGGCCATGGTCAAAGAATACAAGGCCTGGGCGGCGGAAGGAGCGAGGCAAGGCTTCCTGCTGGAGGGCGAGAAGCTGAGGGAGGTACGGAGGCTGCTGCCCACGACCAAGTGGAGCACGGCCATTCACGTGCCCAACGCTCCGGGGAGTGACTCCAGCGCTTCGGCGGGACCGTTCATCGGTGGCTATTTCGTGATCCGGGCGGCCAATTACGAAGAGGCCCTTCGCCTGGCTCGGACCTGTCCCCATCTGCGGCATGGCGGCCGAATCGAAGTGCGCGAGATCGACCCGGTCTAGGTCCCCGGCCGGTGGAGGGATATGAGGGTCAACTGTTCCGGAGCTTATGCGAGGTCAGGGGCGATCCTGCCCGCTTATGGCTGAGTGGAGGTGGCCGATGCGACAAATCGCTGTCGGATTCCTGATCGGGGCGGTCGTGACGATCGGTGCTACTCGCGTGCTGAGTGCCGTTAAAGCAACCGAGGTTCTGAGTGTTGGCGAGACCACGGAGAGGGTGAGACCAGGCAACGTGATTAGCGGCGCGAATTTGGGATTCCGAGTGGAGAGATTCGAGGGCAGGCAGGTTGTCGGCACCCTTGTCGTTTATATGAATGGGGTATGGAAGGAGTCGGTGCCTTCCCAACGGGTCACCCCCGCGAGTCCATAGGCTTTGATGCTGGAATCAGGCCGAAGCGCGGCGGGCCCGCAGGTAGAGGTAGCCTCCGGAGGCGAAGATCAGCAGGCAGCCGCCGACGATCTTCAAGACCGAGAGCAGCGCATTGGTGGCCTCCTGGGGCGGGATGAGTGCCACGGCGATCGCCGTCACGGTCGTCACGAAGCCGAGGCCGCACCAGAACCAGGCCGCGGCCTTGCCGCCGGGAATCGGGATGACCTCGGAAGGCAGCCCCTCGCGCGCGCGCAGCACCAGCGTGGCGGCGAACAGGTAGAGATACGGGACGAAATAGATGATGACGGTGATGTTGACCAGGGTCAGGTAAGCCTCCTCGACGCTCCCGCCGATGTACCCCGTGGCGATGAACAGGCTCGAGATGATCCCCTGCGCCAGGATCGACACGTAGGGAGAGCCGTACTTCGGGTGCACTTTCCCGAAGGTCGAGGGGAGATACCGGTCCAACCCCACCACGAACGGAATGCGCGCCGAGCCGGCCACCCAGGCGCTCGTCCCTCCCAACCCGCTCACCATCAGCAGGAACGCCAGGATCGACATGATCCAGACCACGCCGACTCTGGAAGTGACCTCGGCGATCGCCTGCATGACGCCATGGACGACGCTCACCTCCTTGGCCGGCACCGCCACGTAGATCGACAGGCTTCCCGAGATGTAGATCAGGGCCACCAGGATCCCGCCGATGACGATGCCGCGCGGCACGTTGCGCCGCGGGTCGCGGATCTCGCCCCCCATGATCGAGGCCAGCTCCAATCCGGCGAAGGCGAAGCACATCTGCGACCAGTAGTTCAGCGTGTCGAACGAGCCTTCCGGCTTGAGCCCCCTCCACGAGAACGGATTCGCCGATCCGAACATGTAGTAGGCGGAGACGCCCATCAGGACCAGCACCAGCGCCGGCACCCACGTCCCCACGGCCCCGAGGTTCTGCAGCCACTTCCCCGCCTTCAGCCCGCGGATGTTGATCAGGATGACGAACCAGAAGAACAGCAGCGACAGCGAGGTCACGAAGACCTTGTTGTCCCCGAGCGCCTGGATCCGCGTTCCCCCGATGTAGACGGCGTTGCCGACGGTGAAGGCGAGCAGGCCGGGGAAATAGAGCAGGTTGTTGGTCCAATAGCACCAGCCGCAGACGAAGCCGTGGAAATCGCCGAAGGCTTTCTTCGTCCAGACGTAGATGCCCCCTTCCTGCGGGTAGCGGGTCGACAGCTCGGTGACCGCGAGCCCCTGGGGAACGAAGAAGGCGGCGAAGGCGAGGAGCCACAAGGTTAGGGAGGCGGCGCCGTAACGCGATGCGGAGGCCAGCCAGCGGATGCCGGTGATGGCAACGACATTGAGGAAGACCAGGTCGAGCAGGCCGAGCTCGCGCCGGAGCTCGGCGACCTTGCCGGAGGGGGCGGAGCGCGCGGATTGGCTCAGGCGGCGTTCCTCCTGCCGGAGGCGGCTACATCATCGCCGCGGGAGGCGCGGGCTCGTCGGGGCTGCCGGCATTGCGCAGCGGCACGGCGACCATGACCCACCCCATCACCGCCAGCACCACCAATCCGACGACGTAAGAGGGATCCGGCAGAAGACTGGGAATGGGCCCGTTCTTGGCCCATGCATAACCCGCTGTAATCAGCCCGACCAGCGCCTCGCCGGCAATGAGTCCCGAGGCGATCAGGATGCCGACGTTCTCCACGCGGATGCGCTGCGCCGCGTTGTAGCCGCGCCGCGCGGCGCGCGCGTCGCAGTACCAGCGGATCAGACCGCCTACGAAGATGGCAAAGGTGGTGTCCAGCGGCAGATACATTCCCACCGCCACCAGCATCGGGCTGCGAACCTGCAGCATGATCATGACCACGCCGAAGAACATGCCGCACACCACCAGCGGCCAGGCCATCTCGCCCCCCACGATCCCCTGGGCCAGCGACGCCATGAGCCCTGCCTGCGGAGCAGAAAGCTTCGGGTCTCCGAAGCCGATTCCTCCCGCCGCGATGTTGCCGCGATACAGCACCATCACCGGGAAGAACATGATCAGGCTGGCTGCCGCGACGGCCACCA